>JANMYH010000332.1:0-2209 GCA_031381925.1 Burkholderiales bacterium
GAATGGACATGCAAGTACGTCTCACCCAGTTCAGCCACGGCGGCGGATGCGGCTGCAAGATCGCGCCCGGCGTGCTCGAACAAATCCTCGCCAAGGCCGCCCCCGGCCTGGTCCCGAAGGCGCTCCTCGTGGGCATCGAGACCAGCGACGACGCCGCCGTCTACATGATCAACGAGCGCCAGGCGATCGTGGCGACCACCGACTTCTTCATGCCGATCGTCGACGATCCGTTCGACTTCGGCGCGATCGCGGCAACCAATGCGATCTCCGACGTCTATGCGATGGGCGGCCAACCCCTCTTCGCGCTGGCGCTCGTCGGTATGCCGGTGAACCAGATCCCGCTCGAGGTCATCCGCAAGATCCTCGAAGGGGGCGAGTCGGTCTGCGCCCGCGCGGGCATCCCGATCGCGGGCGGCCACACCATCGATTCGGTCGAGCCGATCTATGGCCTGGTGGCGATCGGGATCGTCGATCCCCGGAACCTCAAGCGCAACGCGGGCGCGAAGCCCGGCGACAAGCTGGTGCTGGGCAAACCCGTCGGCGTGGGCATCCACAGCGCGGCCCTCAAGAAGGGCAAGCTCGACGACGCCGGCTACAAGGCGATGATCGCCGCGACCACCCAGCTCAACACCCCGGGCACGCGCCTGGGTGAGCTGCAGGAAGTGCACGCCCTCACCGACGTGACCGGCTTCGGACTCCTCGGCCACCTTCTCGAAATCGCCAAGGGCTCGAAGGCCGGCGCGGTGATCGACTGGAAATCGGTGCCGCTGCTGCCCCACGCGCTCGAGTTCGCGCGCGACGGAATCGTCACCGGCGCCTCGGCCCGGAACTGGGCCGGTTACGGCGCTCGCGTGAAACTGGGCGCCGGAATCGGCGAGGCCGAGAAGGCGATCCTCACCGATCCCCAGACGAGCGGCGGGTTGCTGGTCGCCTGCGACCCCGCGGCGGTCGACACGGTCCTCGAAATCTTTCGCGCCGACGGATTCGATCGTGCCGCGGTCATCGGCGAGATCGTCGCCGGTGCCCCGGAAGTCGCGGTTCGTTAGACATGGCTTCCCACCCGATTCCCATCGCGCGTACCGGGACGCTCTCCGAGCGGTTCCGCGCCGTGCGCGAAGCCACGCGGCGCCTCGCCGCGCCACTGTCGGCCGAGGACTGCGCGATCCAGTCGATGCCCGACGCGAGCCCGGTGAAATGGCACCTCGCGCACACGACGTGGTTCTTCGAGACGTTCGTGCTCGCACGCCACGATTCCGAGCGCAAGCCGTACGATCCGGCGTTCAAGGTGCTGTTCAACTCCTACTACCACACGGTGGGCGACCGGCATCCCCGTCCGCAGCGCGGGCTGCTCTCACGCCCTGCGCTCGCCGAGGTGCTCGCCTATCGCGAGCGGATCGATGCCGAGCTCGCGAGCCTGCTCGAGCGCGGCGAGCTCGCCGCCGACTTGCTCCCGCTGGTGGAACTCGGCACGCACCACGAGCAGCAGCACCAGGAGCTGATCCTCACGGACGTAAAGCACCTGCTGTCGTGCAACCCCACGCGTCCCGCTTACCAGAAGACCTGGCCCCTCACGCCGATCCGGGCCCGCGAAATGAGCTGGATCCCGTTCGGCCCCGGGCCGCGCGAGATCGGGCACACGGGCGAGGGTTTCGCCTTCGATAACGAGTCGCCCCGCCACACGGTCTGGATCCACCCCTTCGAAATCGCGTCCCACCCCGCCACCAATGGCGACTTCCGTCGCTTCATCGAGGATGGCGGCTATCGCCGCCCGGAGCTGTGGCTGTCCGCGGGATGGGACCTGGCCAGCGCCCGCGGGTGGCAAGCGCCCCTCTATTGGGAGGAGCTCGACCGCGCGTGGCACACGTTCACGCTTCACGGGATGGCGCCGATCGAGCCGAACACTCCGGTCTGCCACCTCAGCTTCTTCGAGGCGGATGCGTTCGCGCGTTGGGCGGGAGCTCGCCTGCCGACCGAGGCGGAATGGGAGGTCGCCGCGGCCACGGCCGCGCGCGAAGGGAATTTCCTCGAGAGCGGCGCGCTGCACCCGCTTGCGCTACGCGAGGCGCCTGCGGACGGCGCCATCGCCCAGATCTTCGGCGACGTCTGGGAATGGACCCGCAGCGATTACGCGCCCTACCCGGGCTTCCGCCCTGCGCCGGGCGCAGCCGGCGAGTACAACGGCAAGTTCATGAGCAACCAATACGTGCTG
>JANMYH010000348.1:0-6942 GCA_031381925.1 Burkholderiales bacterium
TCATCCGGCCCGATGACGGCGTAGGCGCCGAGAAAGCGCTCGAAGCGCGGGAAGAGCTCGCCCAGGGCTCGCGCAGCGCGACGCCGGGAGCGCTTGTCGAAGCGCACGATACGGCAGCCGCGATGGTCGTGCGCCTCCCGGCCGTACTCCAGCAGCACGTCGAGGACGGCAGGGGAAATGCCGCGCTGCTGCATGCGCACGCGGGCGTGGGTGGTGAGAGGAGCTGGCACGGGTGCACCTCCGATCGTTCCTGCGGGATTGGCGGGAAGTCATGTGGGTGAGCTTGAGGCCGGCCAGGCTCATGGGGTGAGCCACCGCCGTGCCTATGCTGTCCTATGGCGAACACCCTCCCCACCCCGTCGCATATTGCTGCCCGGGAGGGCTCGTAATCGAGTTTGTGAACATATGCGCCGATGGATCACATGTGCGCCAATGGATCACCTTTTGCCAAAAAACCGCGTTCGAGATCCTCCAGTGCATCCAATTTCTCTCAAGGGCTCGATCCGTTGACCGCTGTATCGCTATGCTATACACTCACCCATGATAAAGCGGTTCCGTCACAAGGGACTTCGTGATTTCTTCGAAACCGGGTCGAAGGCAGGGATTCAGGCCGCGCACACCAAGCGGCTTCGGCTGCAGCTCGCGCGCCTGGATGCCTCGACGAGCCCCGCTGATATGAACCTTCCGGGGTGGGACTTCCATCCGCTCCGGGGAAACTTGAAGGATCATTTTGCTGTCACTGTAAATGGCAACTGGCGCATGACCTTTGCCTTTGAGGGCGAGGACGCCGTTCTCGTCGATTACCGCGATTACCACTAATCAGATGGCTACCAAATCGAATCCCGCCCGAATGCACAACCCGCCGCATCCTGGAGAGGTGCTTCAGGACACCGTTCTCAGCGAAGGCCGGCTGAGCGTGAGCGAGCTCGCGCGCCAGCTCAAGGTCTCCCGAGTTGCCCTGTCGCGCGTGGTGAACGGGCGCGCCGCGGTCAGCGCGGACATGGCCCTTCGCCTGGCTGCCGCCCTCGGCGGAAGCGCGGACTCCTGGCTGCGGATGCAGGCGTCGTACGATCTGTGGCAAGCCTCCCGAAAGCGCCGTCCAACGGTGGAGCCGCTGAAGCTCGCTGCGTAGTGAGGGCGCGCGGGGCGCCAAGAACAAGTGAAGGCATCCAAGCTCGCGATCATCGTCATCGCCCAGCTCCTCGGCACCTCGCTGTGGTTCAGCTCCAATGCGGCGTTCGCGGACCTCGCGCGCGCGTGGAGCCTCGATGCGGGGGATTTGGGGAAGCTCACGATCGCGGTGCAGTGCGGCTTCATCCTCGGCACGCTGGTGTTCGCGCTATCGGGGCTGGCAGACCGGTTCGCGGCGAGCCGGGTGTTTGCCGTGTGCGCGGTGGCCGGTGCCGTCGCCAATGCCGCGTTCGCGTGGGTGGCGGCGGATCTCACGCAGGCGATCGTCCTGCGCTTCCTCGTGGGTTTCGCGCTCGCGGGCGTATATCCGCTCGGCATGAAGCTGATCGTGAGCTGGGAGCCGGGGCGCGCGGGCGAGGCGCTCGGCTGGCTGGTCGGGATGCTGACATTCGGCACGGCGCTTCCCCACGCCATCCGCGCGCTCGGGGTGGGCTGGCCGTGGCAGGCGGTGGCGGGCACCTCCTCGGTTCTCGCGCTGCTCGCGGCGGCGATGATCTACGGGCTCGGCGACGGGCCGCACCTTCCGCGCGGGCGATCCAAGCTGCAATGGGGTGCCACGATCGTGGTGGCGCGCATCGCGGAGTTCCGCGCCTCGGCGCTCGGCTACTTCGGGCACATGTGGGAGCTCTACGCGTTCTGGACGATCACGCCGTTTCTCGTGGCGTTGACCCTCGGGCCTGACGCGAGCGCGTATGCCATCGCCTTGTGGTCGTTCCTCATCATTGCGGCCGGCGGCGTGGGATGCATCGTGGGCGGGCGCTTCAGCCGACGCTTCGGGAGCGCGCGGGTGGCCGGGGTGGCGCTCGCCGGATCTGCGCTATCGGGACTCGTATTTCCGATGATCGCAACGCACGCAACGTTGGCAATGGTGGTGCTCGTGATCTGGGGCGTGACGGTGGTGGCCGACTCGCCGCAGTTCTCGGCGCTCTCCGCCCGTGCCGCACCGCCCGAGCTCGTCGGCAGCGCGCTCGCCATCCAGAACAGCATTGGGTTCGCGATCACGATCGTCTCCATCAGCCTGGCGGCGGAGTGGATCGGCTCGCTCGGGGCGAAAAGCGCGTGGCTGCTGGTGCCGGGGCCGGTGCTGGGGTTGTGGGGGCTGGCGCCTTTGTTGAAGAAAATTGGGCCCCCGCCTACGCGGGGGTGACAGAACTAGCGGCCCAGCTCAGGGGATGAGCCACCCACCGGGGCTGCGCCTGCCCGCGCAACAACGGCCCTATACTGGGGCCTCAAAAATATAGCCACAGGAGGAGACCAGAATGAGCATGCGCAAGGTGGTTCAGCACGTGGTTCTCGCAGCCCTTTGCACATCCATCGGGGCACTCGCACAAGGCGTTTCGAACGACGTCGTCAAGATTGGGGTCCTCACCGACTTCAACGGCGTGTATTCGGACTTCTCCGGCCAGGGATCGCTCACCGCCGTGAAGATGGCGGTCGAGGATTTCGGCGGAAGGGTTCTCGGCAAGCCCATCGAGATCCTCTCGGCCGACCACCAGAACAAGGCCGATATCGGCTCCGCGCTGGCGCGCGAATGGTACGACGCGCAGAACGTCGACATCATCATGGACACGACCAACTCGGCGGTGACGCTTGCGGTGATGGCCGTGACGGCCCAGAAAGACCGGATCGTCGTGATTGGAGGCTCGAGCACAGTGCGGGTCACCAACGACGATTGCACCCCGAACAGCATCCAGTACGTCTACGACGCCCACTCGCTGTCGAATGTCGTCGGCAAGTCGGTCATCAAGCAGGGAGGCGACAGCTGGTATTTCGTGACCGTCGACTTCGCGTTCGGCCACGGACTGGAGAAGACCACCTCGGACGTGGTCAAGGCCGCCGGAGGCAAGGTCGTCGGCGCGTCGAGGCACCCGCTCAACGCCTCGGACATGTCGTCATTCCTCCTGCAGGCCCAGGCCTCGGGGGCGAAGGTCATCGGTTTGGCCAATGCTGGCGGCGACCTGACCAACTCCATCAAGACCGCCAACCAATTCGGGATCGCGGCGCCCGGGAGCAAGCAGCAGCTGGCCTCGCTGCTGGTGTTCATCTCGGATGTCCATGCGATGGGCCTGCCCCAGGCGAAGGGACTGCTGCTGACGGAGTCCTTCTACTGGGACTTCAACGAAGACACCCGCAATTGGTCCAAGCGCTTCATGGCTCGGCACGGCAAGATGCCCACGATGGTCCACGCGGCGATGTATTCCGCGACCGCGCACTACCTGAAGGCGGTCCAGGCCGCGGGCACCGACCAGACGAAGGCGGTCATGGCGAAGATGAAAGCCACTCCCGTCAATGATTTCTTCGCGAAGAACGGCCGCATCCGCGAGGACGGGCTCCACGTGCACGACATGTACCTGATGCAGGTGAAAAGCCCCGAAGAGTCCAAGTATCCGTGGGACTATTACCACGTGAAAGCGGTGATTCCGCCCGAGGAAGCGTTCAGGAGCATGGAAGAAGGCACCTGCAAGTTCGTCAAGAAATAATGAGGGACCAGGAATGACCAAGGAGATCCTGTGCGGCTTCAGCGTCGATGTGGATGCCGTGGCCGCCTGGCTGGGCACCTTCGGAGGCGCCGACTCACCCCATGACATTTCCCGCGGCATGTTCGCGGGGGAAGTCGGCATCGGCCGGCTGCTCGAGTTCTTCCGGCGCCAGGAGATCAAGACGACGTGGTATGCCCCGGGCCATTCCATCGAGACGTTTCCGGACGAGATGAAGAAGGTCGTGCAGGCCGGCCACGAGGTCGGGCTGCACGGCTATTCCCACGAGAATCCGCTTGCGATGACGGCGCAACAGGAGGAGGCCGTCCTCGACAAGTGCATCGACCTGATCAAGAAGCTCACGGGCCGGCCACCGGTGGGCTACGCCGCACCGTGGTGGGAGCACAGCCAGAGCACGATCGGATTGCTGCTGAGCCGAGGAATCAAGTATGACCACAGCCTGATGCATCGCGATGTCACCTGCTACCGGCTGCGCAGCGGCGACCGGTGGACGCCCATCGACTATTCGCAACCCGCGGCAAGCTGGATGAAGCCGCTGGTGCGCGGTGAGGAGACCGACCTCATCGAGGTGCCCGTCAGCTGGTACCTCGACGACCTTCCGCCGATGATGTTCATCAAGAAAGCCCCGAACAGCCACGGGTTCATGAACCCGCGCGACATCGAGGAGCTGTGGCGCGAGCAGTTCGACTGGATCTACCGGGAATACGACTTCGCCGTGTTCACGATCACGGTCCACCCCGACGTCGGCGGCCGCCCGCAGGTCCTCGCGATGCTGGAGCGCCTGTGCGCGCACATCAAGCGTCACCCGGGAGTGCGCTTCTGCACGATGGAAGAGATCGCCGACGACTTCGCGCGCCGCAATCCGCGGAAGAAGTAAGGGCCGCTAGCTCGTGTGCGGCTTTTGCGGTCTGGTGGGCGGTGCCGAGCACTGGAGCGACCTGCACGTCCGTCCCGATGTGTCCGGCGATGCAAGCAACCAGGGCAGCCGGCAGCGCGAACGGTTGCATCGAACGGCGCTGCTGAACCGCATCACACGCCACTACGGGGTCCAGGTCCAGGATTGGGCGGGTAGCTTGTGGATTGTCTCGCACGTCACCGGCGAGACGGAGGTCATCGATCGGCTGGCCGACCTTTGGCCCACGATAGAGAGGATCGCGAAGCGCAGCTGCGATCCGCTCAGCCCCGCGTTGCTCACGTCGTTAGAGCAGCCCCGATGACCGACTCCCGAATTCCGGTCACGGTGGTCACCGGGTTCCTCGGCAGCGGCAAGACGACGTTGCTGCGCCGTGTCCTGTCGGCCGGCGGCGTGCGCAACATCGCGATTCTCGTGAACGAGGTGGCCGAAGTCGGCATTGACCAGCGATTGCTCGGGCTGGGCACGGACGACGTGCAGCTGCTGGAGAACGGCTGCATCTGCTGCACCGTGAAGGAGGACCTGCGCAAGAGCCTCGGGGGCCTCCTCGACAGGCCTGCCGACCTTGCGATCTCTCACGTCATAATCGAGACGACGGGCCTCGCGGATCCGGTCCCGATCCTCGGCACCTTCATGTCGGATGCGTCGCTCAAGTTTCACTTCCGGGTGAGCGCTGTCGTCACGGTCGTCGACTGCGTGAACGCCGTGGCGCAGCTGCGTCAGCATCGCGAGTGCACCAACCAGGTGGCCGCGGCGGACCGGATCGTCCTCGGCAAGACGGACTTGGCCAGCGCCGAAACCATCGCAATGACGCAAGCCGCGGTCGAAAGTCTCAATCCCGCGGTGCCCATCGTCTCCGGCGCGATGAGCGACGCGGACTTGGCGGCTGAGCTTCTGCAGGCGCCCGCCGCTCAACACGATGAAGCCGCACGCTTCTGCCGGTTGATTGCCGCCAGGATGCCCGCGAAGCGCGTGTTCGCCGAGGCCGAAGGATCGGACAATCCCGTCCACGGCTCCGCCGTCACGCCGTTCTGCATCGTGGTGGATGGATCATTCGACTGGTCCGCATTCGCACTTTGGCTCACGATGCTGCTGCACGCCCATGGCGACCGGGTGCTGCGAGTGAAGGGAATCCTGAATGTCGAGGGATCGCGCACGCCGGTGCTGATCAATGGCGTCCAGCGCCTGATGCATCGCCCAGAGCACCTGCCCGCCTGGCCAGGCGCCGACCGGCGCTCGATCCTCGTGTTCATCGTGGCCAACCTGGATCCGGACGCGATCCGGCGTTCGTTCAACTCGCTCGTCAGGTAGTGCCGCGCTTCCGGGCCCAGGGTGAATTCGCCTCCAGCCGCTGCGCCGCACCCAGCACCTGCCAATCCGCGCCGCACCGTCCGATGAGCTGCAAGCCGATGGGAACGCCATCGGCGGTCGAGGCCCACGGTATCGCGATCGCGGGCAAACCCGAGAGGTTGAACGGCAGCGTGAGCTGCGTGACGGCAGTGTGCAGCGCGTACCGCTGGCCGCCGATTTCGACTTGGCTCGCGCCCACGAGCGGCGCGGGCGCCCGCATCGTGGGACAGATCAGGAAATCCGCGGCTCCGAACAGCGCATCGATACGATCGACCAATTGGCGCCGCATCCGCTGGGCCTTTACGTACCAATGGCCGGGCAGGAAGTTGCCGATCTCGAGCCGCACGCGGACGTCCTCGCCCAGCTGCTGTCCGCGCTGCACGAGCCGCTGCGCGTGCACTTCCGAGGCTTCGGCGCAGATCGTGTTGAATTGAATCGCCGCGGCCGATTCGATGCCTTCGACCTGGGCACCCATGCAGCGCGCCCCATCGCTCGACAGGGCCGCCTCGGCTTCGTCGAGCGCGCGCCGCACCTCGGCATCTAGGGGCGATTCGAAGAACCCCTTCAGTCGAGAGACTCGCCGGCCAGTCAGGTTCTCCAGCTGCCAGCGCGGCTCGGAAGGCAATCCCAGCATGGCCGCAAACAGCGTGGCGCAGGTGGATACGGTCCGGCCCATCGGGCCGATGTGATCGAGCGATGGCGCCAGATCGATCGCACCCGTTCGCGGTACCGCGTCGTAGCTGGGCTTGAATCCGACGACGCCGCAACAGGCCGCCGGGACGCGAATCGAGCCCGCGGTGTCGCTGCCCACCGCCGCCTCGACGATGCCGGCGGCGACCGCGGCCGCGGACCCTCCACTGGAGCCGCCCGGAATGCGGTCCGGCGCAGCCGGATTGAGCACGCGCCCGAAGTGCGGGTTGTCGCTCGTGATCCCGTAAGCCCATTCATGCAGGTTGGCGGCCGCGATGATGGTGGCGCCGGCGCGCTTCA
>JANMYH010000357.1:0-4738 GCA_031381925.1 Burkholderiales bacterium
TGCGCTTCTTCGTGCCGCTCGCCACCCGCGAGACGCGCGACTATTTCGAGGCGCGGCTCTACGCGAGGCAGGCCCTGGGGCTTCCCCTCGAGATGCTCTTCGGGCACGCGCGCCTGGCTCTCCACGCCGCCGAGGCGGCTATCGTGGCGAGCGGCACCGCGACCCTTGAGGCCGCGCTCGCGCGCTGCCCGATGGTGATCACCTACCGGCTGAACGCGCTCACCTACCGCCTGGTGATGCGGCGCCGCATCCAGCCCTACGTGGGACTGCCGAACATCCTCGCCGGCGAGTTCATCGTGCCCGAGCTCTTGCAGGCAGACGCAACCCCTGCCAATCTGGCGCAGGCCCTGGGCAACTGGCTCGACAGCAAGGCAGCGCGCGAGGCCGTGGGCGAGCGCTTTGCACAGCTCCACGCGAGCCTCGCCTGCGGCCACGACGAGCGAATGGTCCAGGCGCTCGCGCCCTATCTTTCGAAAGCCTCGCCCGAAGACCATGCCAGCGCGCTATCAGAAACCGACCGAGCTCACGCTGCTCTGCGGCGTTGACGAGGCCGGCCGCGGCCCCCTGGCGGGCGCGGTCTACGCCGCCGCGGTGGTCCTCGATCCGGCGCGAACCCGCATCAACGGCCTGGTGGACTCGAAGCTCCTCGCCGCCGAGGAGCGCGAGAAGCTCTCGGCACGCATCAAGGATCGCGCGCTTGCCTGGGCCATCGCCTCGGCAAGCGTCGAGGAGATCGACACCATCAACATCCTGAGGGCGAGCCTGCTGGCGATGAAGCGCGCCATCGAATCCCTCGGCATGGAGCCCGACGAGGTGTGCGTGGACGGCAACATGCTTCCAGCGATCACGCTGCGGTGCCGGGCCATCGTCGGGGGGGACCACCTGGTGGCCGCGATCTCGGCGGCATCGATCCTCGCCAAGGTGGCGCGCGACGCGGAGATGGCGCGGATGGACGAGCAGTACCCGGGTTACGGGTTCGCCAGCCACAAGGGCTATTGCACGAAGGAGCACCTCGAGGCGTTGCGGCGCATCGGCCCGTGCGCGATCCACCGCCGGAGCTTCGAGCCGGTGCACATCCTGCTGCAGCCGGCGTTGCCTTTCTGATGAAGGCCGTCGCCTCGCGCGACAACGCCGCTTTCAAGGCAATGCTGCGCCTCGCCACGAGCGCCTCGGAGCGGCGCAAGTCGGGCCTCGCCGTCCTCGACGGCACGCACCTGCTCGCCGCGTTCCTCGATTCTGGCGCCGCGCCCGAGGACCTGGTGGTGAGCCGCGCAGGACTCGACAATCCCGAGGTGGCGAGGCTCCTGGAGCGCGCGGCCCCGGCGCGGGTGACGCTGCTCGCCGACGCGCTCTTCAATGCCTTGTCGACGGTGGATTCGCCAACCGGCGTGATCGCGTGCGTGCGCACGCCCGAGGCCCGGCCCGCCCCCGCCACCGCCCGCCTCGCGCTCCTGCTCGAAGACATCCAGGACCCCGGCAACGTTGGCACGCTGCTGCGCAGCGCGAGTGCCGCGGGTGCGGACCACGTGCTGCTCTCGCCGGGGTGCGCCTTCGCCTGGTCGCCGAAGGTCCTGCGCGCCGCGATGGGCGCGCATTTCGCGGTGAACGTGGTCGAGCGCACCGATCTCGGCGCATGGCTCGCCGGGTTTCGCGGGCAATCGGTCGCCCTCGCCGCGCAGGGCGACAAATCGCTCTACGACATCGACCTTCGCAAGCCCACGGCGCTCCTCGTGGGCAACGAGGGCGCGGGCCTGTCGCGCCCGCTTCTCGAGGTCGCGGCATTCAGCGCGCGCATTCCCATGGCGGGGCCGATCGAGTCGCTCAACGCCGCGACCGCCGGCTCGGTGGCGCTCTTCGAGGCGCTGCGGCAGCGCACCTTACAATGAGGGTCCACTGAAACCAAAGAGTCGGAGAAAACCTCTTGAAAACTCCGGAGAGCCGCTCCCCGCGGTTGCAGTACAAGTACTACGAGTTCGTGATGGTCGCGTTCGTCGTGATCCTCGTCTGCTCGAACCTCGTCGGCCCCGCGAAGATCGCCCAGGTGGATTTCCCCGTCCTGGGCGCGCTCACGTTCGGCGCGGGCGTGCTCTTCTTCCCGATCTCCTACGTGTTCGGCGACATCCTCACCGAGGTCTACGGCTACGCGCGCAGCCGGCGCGTGATCTGGGCGGGGTTCGCCGCGCTCGCCTTCGCATCGTTCATGGCGTGGGTGGTCGTGAGCCTGCCGCCGGCCCCCTTCTGGAAGAACCAGGCCGCCTACGAGGTCGCCTTCGGGGCCACCTGGCGGATCGCGCTCGCATCCATGGTCGCGTACTTCTGCGGCGAATTCGTGAACTCGTTCGTGCTCGCGAAGATGAAGGTCGCGACGGCCGGGCGCTGGCTCTGGAGCCGCACCATCGGCTCGACGATCTTCGGCGAGGCCGTCGACTCGGCGATCTTCTACCCGCTCGCCTTCTACGGGACCGGCATCATTCCTAACGACAAGCTGCCGACGGTGATGCTCGCGCAATTCGTCGCCAAGGTTTCCGTCGAGATCCTGTTCACGCCGCTCACCTACGCAATCGTCGGCTGGCTCAAGCGCGCGGAGCAGGAGGATCATTACGACCGTGACACGCGATTCACCCCGTTCACCCTCCGTGTCTAAGCGCGCAGTCGCGGTTGCGGCCGTCGCTTTCGCCACGGCGTTCGCCCAGGCGCACGCCGCAACCCCGCGCATCGGGCTGGTCCTGGGGGGCGGCGGCGCGCGCGGCGGCGCACACCTCGGCGTGCTCGAGGTCCTCGAGGAGATGCGCGTGCCGGTGGACTGCATCGCCGCCACCAGCATGGGCGCGCTGGTCGGGGGCGCCTATGCGGCCGGGGTCGCGCCGCGGGACATCATCGATCTCGTGGCGCGGACCGATTGGGTCAACATGTTCGACGATTCCGCCGGTCGCGAGTCGGTGAACATCCGGCGCAAGGAACTCGACGACCGCTTCTATTCGGGGATCGAGTTCGGCGTGTCCCTCGATGGGCTCAGGTTCCGCGAGGGCGCGGTCGCCGGCGAGAAGCTGAAGCTGCTCTTCAACCAGTTGGTGCGCGCCGACCTCGGCGACCGCCCGATCCAGCAGCTCGGCATGCCGCTCGCGATCATCGCTACGGATATCGGCACGGGCGAGCGCGTGGCGATCCGCGAGGGCAACCTCACCTCGGCGATGCGGGCCAGCATGTCGGTGCCGGGCCTGATCGCCCCGGTGCTGCGCGAGGGACGCAAGCTCGTCGACGGCGGCCTCACCGACAACCTGCCGATCGCGGAGGCGCGCGAGCTGTGCAAGGCCGATGTCGTGATCGTGGTGAACGTGGGCTCGCCCCTCTTCAACCCCGACGAGGTGCGGGGAATTGTCACGGTGCTGGGCCAGGTGGTGAATCTCCTCACCGAGCAGAACGTGGCGCGCTCGATGCGGGAGCTGCGCCCGGGGGACATCTACATCCGGCCGAACCTCGGCGACATCACCTCGACGGAGTTTCCGCGCCAGATCGAGGCCGCCGCGCGGGGCCGCGAGGCGATGCGGCTCGCGGCGGACGAGTTGAGGCGCCTGTCGGTTTCCGCGCCGGCGTACGCGGCGTGGCAAGCGCGGGTGCGCATGGCGGAGGTGCACACCTCCCCGGTCGTCGACCAGGTGATCGTGGAGGGCACGCGCTTCGTGAGCCCCGACACTATCCGCCGCGGCATCTCGCAGAGGGAAGGCGAGCCGCTCGACGCGCGTGCGCTCGCCCGCGACCTGGTGCGCGAGTTCAACGAGGGCGACCTGCATGCCCTCGACTACAACGTGGTGCGCGAGCGCGACCGCACGATCCTGCGCATCACGCCGGTGGAGAAGCCGTGGGGACCTAACTACCTGCGTTTCGGGCTGAACCTCGCCTCGGATTTCCGCAGCGAGTCGGCCTACAACTTCCGCGCGCTCTTCCGCAGCACCTGGATCAACCGGCTCGGGGGCGAGTGGCTGCTCGGCGGCCAGATCGGCAGCCGGCAGAGCGGCGAGACCGAGTTCTACCAGCCGCTCGACAAGCGCCACGCCACGTTCATCCGTCCCTATGCGAGTACCTCGCTCGCCAAGGCGCCGCTTTACTTCGAGGGCGACCGGGTCGCCGTCTATCGCATCCAGCAGAACGCCGGCGGGATCGAGGGCGGCTTGAACCTGGGCGTGCACGGCCAGGTGCGACTCGGCTGGGTCGAGCGGCGCATCGGCGCCGTTCTCGATACCGGCCCCAACGACTTCCTCAACCTCACCGAGCGCCTCGGCGGCCCCACCGCGGCGGTGGCGATCGACACCTACGACCAGCCGTTCTTTCCGACGCACGGCGTGAAGGTGGACGTGACCCACTTCGACGCGCAGCGCGTGACCGACGGCGGCGAGAAGTATTCCCGCAGCGAGGCGCGCCTGGGCGCGGCGTACTCGATCGGGCGCTGGACGCTGCTGGGCGGGCTCGAGGGCGGCACGGCGCTGAAGGGCGAGTTGCCGCTGGGCGACGCCTTTACCCTTGGCGGGCCGCGACGCCTGTCGGGCTTCGCGGGCGACCAGATGCGGGGCGGCGACTATACCTTCGGGCGGGTCGAGGCACAGTACCGGCTCAACTTCGCTACACCGCTCTACGGGCTCACGCTCCTCGCGGGCGTGTCCGCCGAAGCGGGACGGATGAGCAAGCTGATCACCGAGACCTCGCTCTCCGGCTGGCAGCGCTCGATCGGCGCCTACATCGC
>JANMYH010000365.1:0-19775 GCA_031381925.1 Burkholderiales bacterium
GGCCTTGAGCTTCGAGTTCCTCGGGGTCTCGGTGCGCAACTCGGCCGGCTACGCGCGCTTCCCGCGCGATGCCCACGGAATCGAGTCCCTGATGCTCGGCGCCGAGAGCAACCTCGCGAGCGCGAAGGCGCGCGAAACCGATCGGATTGCGGGGCCCGCGGACCGAATCTGATTCAATGGCGGGATGGTCGATCGACACAACCGCGTCGCCGGCATCCTGATGATCGTGGTCGCCGCGATCGCCTTCTCCTTCAAGGCGGTGATCATCAAGCTCGCCTATCGCCACGGCGTGGATGCGGTAACGCTGCTTGCGCTGCGCATGATCTTCAGTGCGCCGCTCTTCCTCGTCCTCGCCTGGTGGGCGGTCCGTGATCCGGCCGTGCAGCCGCTTTCGCGGGAAGACCTGCGATCGGTCGCGATCCTCGGCTTCATCGGCTACTACCTCGCGAGCTATTTCGATTTCCTCGGGCTGCAGTACGTGACCGCCGCCCTCGAGCGCCTGCTGCTCTTCGTTCACCCGACCTTCGTATTGCTCCTGTCGGCGCTGCTTTTCAAGCGCCGCATCACCCGTCGCGACGTGGTCGCCGTCGGCCTTTCATACCTCGGCATCGCGCTGGTTTTCGGCCACGACGTCGCCACCCAGCCCGGCAATGTGCTCCTGGGGTCGTTCTGGGTGCTCCTGTCGGCGCTTTTCTATTCCGCGTACCTCCTCGGGAGCGGGCGCATCGTGGGCCGCGTCGGCAGCGTTCGCTTCGCTTGCTACGCGGGCCTGGTGTCGTGCGCAGCGGTGGTGGCGCACTACCTCGTGACGCGCGACGTCGCCCTGATCGTCTCCCAGCCCGCGGCGGTCTACTGGCTCACGCTGCTGATGGCGGTATTTTCCACGGTGCTGCCGATCGTGCTCACCTCCGAGGGCATCCGCCGCATCGGCGCGAGCCACGCGTCGATCGTCGCCTCGATCGGGCCGATCGTCACCATTTTTCTCGGTTTTTTCTTCCTCGGCGAGGAGCTCACCGTCCTGCAACTCGCAGGGGCGGGCCTCGTCATGGCGGGGATTCTCGCGATCTCGCTGCAGAGAAAACCGGCCGCGTAGCCTGCGGGGCGACTCGCCGGCCCGGCTGCCCGATCGCCATTGAAGCGCCGGCTTCGCCGGTATAAGCTCGCCCGACGGTCGCCATGATCCAACATCCTGCATTCGACCAGCCATGAGCAATCTGCCACGTGGTGCTCGATGGGTAGCGTTCCTCGCCATCTGGCTGGCGGGGGCGATCGCGTCATCGCTTCCGACCCACGCGCAGGAGCGCCGTTTCAAGCCTGGCCTCGGCGCCGACACCCCCGAGCGCCGAATCGCCCTGGTCGTTGGCAACCGCACATACCCGCAAGGCGCGCTCATCACCCCCGAGAACGACGCCCAGGACATGGCCTCTTCCCTTCGCAAGCTGGGCTTTCAGGTCGTTCTCGCGACGAACCTGGATCCGACGCGTTTCCGAAGCACCATCCGCCGGTTCGAAGACCTGCTGGCGGCGGCCGACGGGCGCGTCGTCGCGCTGGTTTTCTACGCGGGCCACGGTGTGCAGATCAACGGCAAGAATTATCTGCTTCCGACCGACGTCAGCTACAAGGATCAGCGTGACGTGGTGGACTTCGGCATCGATGCCGACCAGTTGCTCAGCCGGATCCACGCCCAGGAGCCGGAAGTCACGATCATGGTGTTCGACGCATGCCGTGATAGTCCCCTGCCGTCGATCGCGCGGTCGACGCGCAGTGCGGGTGGCCTCGCGCGAATGGATCCGCCGGCGGGCACCTTCGTGGCATTCGCAACCTCTCCGGGCAGCACCGCGTCAGACAATCAGCGCGAGCGAAATGGCCTCTTCACCAAGTACATCCTTCAGCACATCCAGACACCCGGGCTGAACACCGAACAGGTGTTCCGCAGGGTTCGCACGGACGTGTACCGCGCTAGCCGCGGACAACAGCTGCCGGAGGACAGCAATCGGCTGGTGGGCGGCGACTTTCTATTCGCGTCGCCGCCCGCATTGTCGACGCAGCAGGCATCTCCCGCACCGCCGGGCGATGTTGCTCAGGACTCCAGGGTTCCCGCTCGGGAGCCGATCAAGCTGATTCCCGAGCCGAGTGCGGCGCGGCCGCCGACGGAGCCGCCCAAGGTACCCCCGGCAATTCAATCCAAGGCAGCGCCGCCCGCAGCGCTCCCCCCGAAGGCCGCGCCGGCTGCTCAGGCGAGAATCCCGCAGACTGCGAAGGCAAGCCCTCCTCCGGCTCAGGAAAGTCCCCAGACCATTGCGAGCGTGCAGCAGACGACCCGCCCGCTGCCGGTCGAGGAGCCTTCGCCGGAGTCGGCGCTTGCCCGTCTCCTGAAAAATCGGGCGGGCTCCCTGATTTATTCAACGACCAACCATGCTGGCACGAAGGAGGATGTCGTCGCACGCATCGGCGGGTCGCCCAACGCGTTGCTTGCATTCAATGACGGCGCGATTTGGACGAACGACCGCTCCCTGAGCGAGCAGTCGGGGTTGAGGTTCGATCCGCCGCTGCCAATGGTGATGAAAGACATGGGGGTCGGAACCCGCTGGGGACACGCCGGCAAGTTTCGTGAGAAGTCGGGCACGGGCCAAGGCCAGGTCGACAGCAGGTTTGAAGTCGTCGCGCTCGAGTCGATTGAATCGCCGTTCGGCTCGGCTCAATGCTTTCGCGTGAATGAGGTGCGATGGGTTGCGGGTACCCGCTACACCATCACTCGGTGGATCGAGGCAAAATCGCTGGTCCTGTTCAAGGAACGCGTCGTGACGGTCCTTCCTAGTTCGACCACCGGGAGCATTTTCGTTGCGCCGACGCTGAAGGCGCTCTTGGAGTTGCGAGCGATCGAGGAATAGCGATGCCCCTCACGTATAATTCCCGCCTGCTGTCGACTGAATAACTTTCCCGGGAGCTCCAATGAAGAAGCCCATGCGCGTCGCCGTCACCGGCGCCGCCGGCCAGATCGGCTACAGCCTGCTGTTCCGGATCGCGAGCGGCGAGATGCTCGGCAAGGACCAGCCGGTCATCCTCCAGCTCCTCGAGATCCCCGACGAGAAGGCGCAGAAGGCGCTGAAGGGCGTGATGATGGAGCTCGACGACTGCGCGTTCCCGCTGCTGCAGTCGACGGTCGCCGCATCCGACCCGAAAGTCGCCTTCAAGGACGTGGACGTGGCCCTCCTCGTGGGCGCGCGGCCGCGGGGCCCCGGCATGGAGCGCAAGGACCTGCTCGAGGCCAACGGTGCGATCTTCGTGCCCCAGGGCAAGGCGCTGGATGCCGTCGCCTCGCGCGACGTGCGCGTGCTGGTGGTGGGCAATCCGGCCAATACCAACGCGCTGATCGCGATGAAGAACGCGCCGGGACTCAAGCCCGGCCAGTTCACCGCGATGATGCGGCTGGACCACAATCGCGCGCTCACCCAGGTTGCCCAGAAGACCGGGAAACCGGTGACCTCCGTGAAGAAGATGGGCATCTGGGGCAACCACTCCGCCACCCAGTTCCCCGATGTCTTCCATGCCGAAGTGGACGGCCAGAATGCCGCGAAGCTCATCAACGACCAAGCCTGGATCGAGTCCACGTTCATTCCGACGGTGCAGAAGCGCGGCGCGGCGATCATCGAGGCGCGCGGCCTGTCGTCGGCCGCCTCCGCGGCCAATGCGGCCATCGACCACATTCGCGACTGGGTGCAGGGCGCCTCCGACGAGGTGTCCATGGGCATCCCGTCGGACGGGAGCTACGGCATCGCCGAGGGCCTGATCTTCGGCTATCCGGTGAAGTGCTCGGGCGGCAAGTACGAGATCGTCAAGGGCCTCGAGCACAACGAGTTCGCGAAGGCCAAGATCGCTGCGACCCACAAGGAGCTGATGGAAGAGCGCGCGGCGATCGAGCACCTGTTCAAGTAAGGCACGAAGCCCGATGGGGGATCGCACCCGTATCCTCGTGGCCGAGTCCGATGCGAAAGCCTCGATGGCGCTCGCCACCCACCTGAAGCAGAAGGGTTACGACGTGATCGCCGCGAACGAGGCGATCAGCGCGCTGCGGATGGCGCGCGAATCGCGCCCCGACATCGTGATCATGAATGGCCAGCTCGCCGGCGGCGGCGGGTTGGTCGCCTTGAAGCGCATCCGCTCGAATGTATTCACGACCCACATCCCGGTGATCGCGGTGCTGGGGAAGGCCGGCCCGAAAGAGAAGGAGTTGCTCGACGCCGGTGCCCAGGAATGCGTCGCCAATCCGGTGGATGCGAAGCAGCTCGAGGAAGCCGTCGCCCGCCACCGCCTGCAGCCGCTCGATTTCACCGAGGCGCCGCGGGAAGTCCTCATGGATCCGCCGCGTCTCGAGGATCTCGATGCCTCGGGGCTGCTCGACAGCCCGCCCGAGGCGTCCTTCGATCGCCTGACGCGCCTGGCTTCGAAGCTGCTCGGAGCGCCCACCGCGCTCATGACCCTGGTCGATCGCGACCGCCAATTCTTCAAGAGCCAGGTGGGCCTCGGCCAGCCGTTCGCGGCGGATCGCCAGTCGCGGCTGTCGCACTCGTTCTGCCAGTGGGTCGTGTCGGGCAAGGAGGAGCTGGTGGTGCCCGATGCCAACGAGCATCCCGTGCTCAAGTCGAATCTGGCGATCCGCGACATGGGCGTGGTGGCCTACGCGGGGGTGCCGATCTCCGGGCGCAGCGGGCAGGCGATCGGATCGTTCTGCGCCATCGATTCACGGGCGCGCGAATGGTCCGCGGAGGAGCTCGCGACGCTCGGCGACCTGGCAGGCATCGCCGAGTCCTATGCCTCGACCCGCAACACCGGGCGCGGGCGCGCGATCCTGGGAGCCGCGCACATCCTCCGGCGCCATGGCGAACGCCTGTCGGCCGAGGAGCGCGGCCAACTGCTCGAAATCATCGAGGAGCAAGCGGGCGCCCTTGCCCAGCCGGGCCCGGCCCGGCCGCGCTAACGGGTCAGAACTTCTTCCAGAGCCGTGCGAAATACGACGTGCCGTTCAGGCCGAACTGCACGCTGTCGTACTTGAAGCCGTTGTCGGTCTCGTTCGCGTCCTGCTCGGTCGGCTTCACATTGAAGATGTTGGCCGCGCCCACCGTGAGCTTCGTATTGCGGTCGAAGCTCCAGGTAAACGCGAGATCGGCGGAGGTCTTGGGCTTGTAGCGCGCGTTCGGCACGCCATTCTCGGTCCCCGAGAACGTGCCGAGCGTCTGGGAGCCGAAGTGGATGATTCGCAGGCTCGTCTCCAGCGCGCCCAGTCCGTAATCGAACCCGAGCACGGCCTTGCTGCGCGGGCCCCCCTGCTCGATGAAGAGCCGCTCGCGCTCGGACAGCAGCACGTTCTCGAAGCCGGCGAGCGAAGACGGCGTCTTGATGTCCGTCACCTCGGTCTTGCTGTAGTTGAAGGCGAGGAACGTCGCGAGCTTGCCGGAGCCGACGTCTGCCTTGTGCGAGACCGTGAGGTCGAGGCCCTGGGTGCGGGTATTTACCGAGTTCACGAAGAACTGCGCCTGGCCCACGCCGAGGGACGCGAGGATGGATGCGATCGCCGGGTAATTATCGGCGTCGAAGCGCCCTGACAGCACGATGCGGTCGTCGATGTCGATGCGGTACAGGTCGGCGGTCACCGCGAGCGCCGCCGAGGGGCTCCAGGTGAGGCCCAGCGTGAGGCTCTTGGACTTCTCCTCCTTGAGCTTCGGGATGCCTGAGGCGTTCGCCAGCGTGCTGCCATTGGGTGCGAGCACCACGTCGAGCGGAACGCCGCTGATGAAGTCGGTGAAGGTCGAGGAAAAGTAGACCTGCTGCAGCGAGGGTGCGCGGAACCCGGTGCTCGCCGAACCGCGGAACAGCAGGTCGTTGGCGGCGCGGAAGCTCGCGGCGACCTTGCCGTTCGTGGTGGAGCCGAAATCGCTGAACCTCTCGAAGCGCAGCGCCCCCTGGAGCTTGAGGCGGTTGTTGAGATCCGCCTCGACGTCGACATACACCGCGGTGCTGTGGCGCTTCTGGTCGACCTCGTCGCTGGGCCGGAATCCCGGAAAGCCCTGGCTGCCCGCGTTGCCCGTCGTGTCGCTCGGGCCGTCGGCATCGATATAGGATCCCGGCTCGCCCGCCACGATCTTGTAGGTCTCGCGCCGGTACTCGGCGCCAAACGCCAGGTTCATCCCCCCCAGGATCGACGGGAAGAAACGGCTGAAATCGAGGTTGGTGGTGAGCTGGCCGAACGAGAAGCCGCCCGCGTCGAACCGGCTGGGGCTCAGGGCGGGACGCCCGGCGAGCGCCTCGAAGTTCGCGATCGACGCGTTCAGGGTGTTGTCGATGTTGTAGAGCAACTTGTTGTAGCCGTAGGTCTGCGACAGGTCCACCGTCCAGTCGCCGAATCCGCCGCGGTGCCCGAAGATCGCGTAGCGGTCGTCGACGTCGCCATTGATGAAGGGGACGAAGCCGCCGGGGTACATCGCCGCGGAGTTGCGCGATGGGATGTCGTCGGAGCCGACGCCGCCGCGGGCGAACGCGCCCGAGGACGCGTCACGCTTCTGCCCGCCGAGCGTGAAGTAGAGGGCGCCCGCGCGCGTCGGCAGCTCGCCATTCACATAGAGGGTGCCGTTCTGCGTCTTGGTGTCGCCGATGGTGCGCGGGTTGCCCTCTTCGGCGCGGTTCGAACGGCCGCGATCGAGGAACTCGCCGGTGATGCCGATCACGCCCTTCTCGCCGATCGCCAGGCCGCAATAGGCGCTCGCCAGATAATTCTTCCCGTCGCCGGCGGAGTACTGCCCGTAGCCGGCAACGGCCTCGCAGCCGCGGCGCTTCTTCAGGTCGATGTTGATCACCCCGGCGATCGCGTCCGAGCCGTACTGCGCCGCTGCGCCGTCGCGCAGCACCTGCACGCTTTCGATGGCGAGCAGGGGAATGGCGTTCATGTCGGTGCCGGTATTGCCGCGGTTGCGCGCGCCGAAAATGTTCACGAGCGACGTCGTATGGCGCCGCTTGCCGTTCACCAGCACCAGGGTCTGGTCGGAGCCCAGGCCGCGCAGCGCCGCCGAATCGACCAGGTCCGCGCCGTCGGCGCCGGTCTGGCGAGTGGAGTTGAAGGACGGCGAGATGTACTGGAGCGTCTGCGCGAGGTCGAAGTGCGATCCCTGTTCGGCCTCCTTCGCCATCGGGATGAAATCGACCGGCACCGGCGTGTCGGTCGCGGATGCATTGGCACGGCGGGAGCCGACGACCGTGATGGATTCCAGCAGCTGTGGCCCGGCGGCGGGCGAGGCCTGCGCTTGAGTCTCTGGCGAGGACGTCGATGCGGCGAGCGCCGCTGCGATCCACGCGGATTTGCTGAAGCTCCCCATGTTGCTTCTCCCGGTGTTGTTGGTGTTCGAACGGAGCCGTAAGGCTAATCCGAATCGAGCACGAGCACCAGCGCGGAGGCGAGCAGGGCGCCCCCCACGCCGAGTGCCGTGACCGCGGCAGGGGTGAGGGCGCGAAGGGTGGCGAGGTCGGAGAATCCCTGCACCAGCGAGGCGCCCGCGGGGGCGAGGAGCAGCGCCGCCACGCTGCCGATTGCCGCGGAGCCGATGATCAATGCGGGTCGTAGCCACGCGCCGGGCAACGGGTTGCGCGCGGGAAGGGCGGCGACGGCGCGCGCGCAAAAGCCGTCGTCGGCCAGGCCCGCACGCGCGTCTTCGCGCAGCAGCGATTCGAGATCGTTCATGGCAGCTCCTTCTCCGTCAGCCGCGCCTTCAGCTTCGCCTTGGCGCGCAGGACGTGGGTTTTCACGGTTCCCAGCGGGATGCCGAGAGCCTGGGCCGCCTCTTCGTGGGAGAGGTCGGCGTAGTAGCAGGCGGCGATGGCGGCCCGCTCGCCGTCGGTGAGGATTTCGAACGCTCGCTCGAGGTCCATGCGCGCCGCGAGGTCGGGCGTCTCCACGGCCCCGTCCGGACCGGGAGGCAGTGCGCCGTCGTCGAGGTCGAGCAGCACTTCACGCTTCTTGCGCGCCTCGCTTTGCCACGCGTTGAAGGCGATGCGATAGAGCCAGGTCGAGAAGCGCGCCTCGAAGCGGAACTTGCGCAGGTTTCGCCAGGCGAGGATGAAGGTCTCCTGCGCGAGGTCGTCGGCGAGCGCCACGTCGCCACGGGTGAGGCGGCGAAGCGCCGTTCGCACGCGGGACTGGTGGCGCGCGACCAGCGCGGCGAACGCCCGGCGATCGTCGCGCTCGAGGATCGCGAGGATCAGCTCCGCGTCGGAGGACTCCGCAGGCAGGGACATCGCGGCGGGCAGCCGGGGAAAGGGGATCAGTTCGCCGCGCGTTTCTCGATCGCAAGAGACAGCAGCAGCGCAGCGCCCATCAGCCCCGGAATCAGGCCGATCGACCAGGGGCCGCCCACCTGCTCGAAGAACGCCGCGAGCGCGATGCCGAGGCCGATCAGGATCAGCCCGCCTCGCATCGTCGCCGCCCCGCGGCGCTTCGGCTCGATCAGCTCCGGGGGAACCGGCAGGCCCTTCTCCGCGAGGCGCGCGATCGTCTCGTGGGTCATGCGCAGCCTCCGGTGCTTGAAGACCAGGATGAGCGCGACCAGGGCGAGCGGCAAGCCGAAGCTCACCGCGAGGCCCAGCATCGTGATCAGGGCGACCGACATAGACATCGACTTCTCCAGGGGCCAGTGCGGCCAGCATTATCGGGGGTCCGGGGGAGGCGGACAACGCCTCGTTGTGGGCAATGGCCCTTGGACGCGTTTGAACGGTCGCGCGGATTCGCCGCGCGTCAACCGGGCCGGGGTGCGGCGCGTAGAATGGAAGTCGTGCCATCCAGGAGACTCGCCATGAAAGCCGTCATCGCCCTGTCCGGACTCGCCATCCTCGCCGCATGTGCCACCCCCGGAGAGCAGGTCGCCGCGGTCGACTGCAAGGTCTATCCGGTCACCACCGCCAGCGCGACCGGCGGCAAGCCGCGGGTCAGCTCCCTCGATCAGCGCCACGCCGAGATGCAGCTCGCCACCTCGGATTACCGCATGCGCAACCTGCGCCAGAACGGCTACAACATGAACAACATCGAGGACGCGCTGCGCGACTGCAACGCCCGGTAAGCCCGCCTAGTCGCCGGCCATCTCCTCGGCGACACTCTGGGTCGCCGAGGGCTCCTGCGGCCCCGGCAACTCGTGCACCCGCGCCAGCGGCGACAACCACGTGACCAGCGGGGCGAGGATGAGCGCACCCGCGCCCGCCAGCAGCATCGCCGTTCGCAACCCGTAGTGCTCGGCCACCCAGCCGCCCGCGAGCCCCCCCAGCGGCGCGGTCGACACCGTCAGGCAGATCATGGTCGCCGTGACCCGCCCGAGCAGGCGATCGGGAGTCACGGACTGGCGTAGCGACAGGTAGTTGATGAAGAAGATCATCGCGCCCAGGTCGAGCAGGAAGAGCCCGCCGCCGAAGACGAGCGAGGCCGCCCACGGCGAGCCCCCCGCGGAACCCATCACCAGCCAGGCCACGCCCGTGGCCGCGATGCCGCCCAGCATGACCGGGCCCATTCCGAAACGCGTGTTGAGGGTTGCGGTCACGCCCGCCGCCGCGAGCGAACCCAGCCCCGCGATCATGAACAGGACTCCCACGCGCCCCGCCGAGAAGCCCAGCTCGCGCGCAGCGAAGAGCACCACGATCGCGATGAACGCATGGCGGAACACCTGCCACAGGCCGATGGACCAGACCAGGGCGCGCAGCGTGCGGTTGTGCCAGATCACCGCGAGGCCCTCGCGGATGTCGGCTGCGAGCGAGCTCGGAACGGACTTCGGCCGGTCGGTCTCGCTCGGCGGGATGCCACGCAGCATCCACGCCGACAGGAAGAACGAGAATGCGTCCAGCAGGATCGCGATCGGCGCGGTGAGCCATTGGATCAGCGCGCCCGCGATTCCGGGTCCGACAAGCTGCGCGGCGGAATCGGCCACGCCGATCTTGGCATTCGCCTCGACCAGGTTCTCGCGGCCGACGCGCTCGGTCATGAACACCTGGTACGCGGGCCACCCGATCACGGTGAGCAGCCCCACCAGGAATCCCGCCACGTAGAGGATCGCCATGTTGAGCACGCCGAACCATGCGCAGACGGGAATCGCGAGCAGCGCGAGTCCACGGCCGACGTCGGCGGCGATCATGATCGGGAGCTTGCGCATCCGGTCCACCATCACGCCCGCGAAGAGGCCGAAGAGCGGGTAGGGCAGGGCCTCGAGCGCGGTCAGGACGCCGACCTCGAACGGCGACGCGTTCAGCACCAGCGCGGCCGTCAGCGGCAGCGCGAGGAACGTGATCTGCCCGCCGAAGTGCACGATCGTGAGCGACCCCCAGAGCTTGCGGAAGTCGCGGCTGAGCCACAGGCCGGTGAACCACCGGCGGGGATGAAGGTTCGCGAGAATCGATGCCATGTTGCCGTTATTTCCGAAAAGTGGATCGGGCCGCCGTCGCTTGTCGCGCACGGCGGGCATCGACGACTTCAGGAATCAGGACTCTCGGAGAGAATCGATGCGCGCCGACACCCCGCGCGGGAGGCGGGGAGAGGAGTAAATGGGAGGGCTGGCCGGTCGCATGGCGAAAATTATATCAGTTACACTCGCGCCATGTTCGGACGCCTGCTCCCCCGCGAAGGCCGTTTCTTCGACCTCTTCAACGCGCACGCGGAGCAGGTGCTGCGCGCGGCCCACGCGCTGCAGGCGATCATGGAGAACTACGACGACCGTGAGCAGCAGACGCGACTCGTCGACGAGGCCGAGCACGCGGCCGACCGCATCACCGCCGAGACCATCCGGCTGCTGCACACCACCTTCATCACCCCGATCGACCGCGACCAGATCCACCAGCTGGTCAACGCGATGGACGATATCTGCGACCTGATCCAGGACGCGACCGAAACCCTCACGCTCTACGACATCCGCGCGATCACGCCGGAGACCGCGCGCCTTGCCGACATCGGGGTGAAATGCTGCGAGCGCGTGAAGGACGTGGTGGCGCAGCTCGGCGTCGAGAACCGCAAGTTCGAGGTGATCCTCAAGATCTGCGAGGAGCTCGACCGGCTCGAGTCGGACGCCGATCGCGTGATGCGAGCCGCGGTCTCGCGCCTGTTCCGCGAGGAGCAGGACGTGCGCGAGCTGATCAAGATGAAGGCGATCTACGAGCTGCTCGAGGCGGTCACCGACCGCTGCCTCGACGTGGCCAACCTGGCCGAAGGCATCTCGCTCGAGAACTCCTGAGGTGGAGATCACGCTCGGAGTGCTGGTTTTCCTGGTGCTACTTGCCTTGGCCTTCGACTTCATGAACGGCCTGCACGACGCCGCCAACTCCATCGCGACGGTGGTCTCGACCGGAGTGCTGAAGCCCCACCACGCGGTCGCCTTCGCGGCGTTCTTCAATTTCGTCGCGATCCTGGTCTTCCACCTCAAGGTGGCCGCCACCGTCGGCAAGGGGATCGTCGACCCGGCGGTGGTCGACCACTACATCATTTTCGGCGCACTGGTCGGCGCGATAAGCTGGAACGGCATCACCTGGTTCTTCGGCCTGCCGTCCTCCTCCTCCCACGCGCTCATCGGCGGGCTGATCGGGGCGGCGGTGGCCAAGGTGGGATTTCCGGCGCTGGTTGCCTCGGGCATCGGCAAGACCGTCCTTTTCATCTTCGTCTCGCCCTTCATGGGGTTCGTCCTGGGGGGATTGCTCCTGGTCGCGGTCTCGTGGATCTTCCGCAGGGCGAGCCCGTCGCGCATCGACCGCTGGTTCCGGCGCCTGCAGCTGGTCTCGGCCGGCGCCTACAGCCTTGGCCACGGCGGCAACGACGCGCAGAAGACCATCGGCATCATCTGGATGCTGCTGATCGCCGCCAACGTGGCGGGGGCGAAGGAGACGGTGCCGCTCTGGGTGATCATCAGCTGCTACATCGCGATCGCGCTCGGGACCTTCTTCGGCGGCTGGAGGATCGTGAAGACGATGGGACAGAAAATCACCAAACTGAAGCCGGTGCACGGGTTCTGCGCCGAGACGGGCGGCGCGATCACCCTCTTCGTGGCCACCGGGCTCGGCATTCCCGTATCCACGACGCACACCATCACTGGAGCGATCGTGGGGGTGGGATCGACGCGCAAGGTTTCCGCGGTGCGCTGGGGTGTCGCCGGCAACATCGTCTGGGCGTGGGTCTTCACGATCCCCGCCTCCGCGTTCATCGCCGCGGTGAGCTGGTGGCTCGCTACCCACATTCTCTAACTCACCACAAGGTCGCCCCATGAAGACCAATTTCCGCCGCCGCTCGTTGCTGGGCGCCCTCGCGGCGCTGCCCGCGATGGCGCATCAGTCTTTCACGTTGGCGCAGGACAAGTGGCCCACGCGGCCGATCAAGCTGATGGTGGGCTTCCCCCCGGGGGGCGGGGGCGACGGCACGGCGCGGCTGGTCGCCGTGAAGCTCGCCGACGTGCTGGGTCAACCCGTCATCGTGGAGAACAGGACCGGCGCAACGGGCACGATCTGCTCGGAGATCGTGGCCAAGAGCGCGCCGGACGGCTATACGCTGCAGGCGGCCAACGCCAACTCGAACGTGATCGGCGCGCTGCTGCTGGCCAAGGGCAAGTTCCACCCGGTGGACGACTTCACGCCGATCGGCCTGATCGCCACCTCGCCGAACATGCTCTGTCACCATCCGAAGCATAAATTCAAGGACGTCCCCGACCTCATCGCGTACGCCAAGAAGAACCCCGGCAAGCTCACCTTCGCCTCCTCGGGCGTGGGAAGCCTGCAGCACTTCGCGGCCGAAGACTTCAAGCTGCGCGCCGGCGTGGACATGCTGCACGTGCCGTTCAAGGGCACGGGCGAGGGGCTGGCGGCACTGCTCGCGGGCGACGTGGACCTCACCTTCAGCTCGACCAGCACCGCGGTGCCGCAGGTGAAGGGCGGCAAGCTCACGCTGCTCGCGGTGACCTCGTCGAAGCGGCTCGCAGACTATCCGAACGTGCCCACCATTGCCGAGACGCTGCCCGGCTACGAGATCATCACCTGGTATGGCATCGTCGGGCCGAAGGGCCTGCCGCAGCCGATCGTCGAGCGCATCAACGCCGCGATACAGGTGTTCGGGCAGAGCCCCGAGGTCATCAAGCGCCTCGACGAGTTCGACGCGAAGCCCTCGTCCAGCACCCCGCAGCAGTTCGGCGACTTCCTGCGCGCCGAGGTGGCCCGCTACCAGAAGCTCATCGACGCCGCGAAGATCAGCGCATGAACGAAGACGCGAACGGCTCGGCTATTTGTACGTGACCGAAAGGTCACCCACTCCGTCCACGTGGCCCTCGAGCTTGTCGCCCGCCTTGATCGCACCCACGCCGGCGGGAGTGCCTGAGAAGATCAGGTCGCCGGGCTGCAGGGTGATGAGGCTCGACAGGTAATTGATCTGCTCGGGAACTGTCCAGATCTGCATGGCGAGATCGCCTTGCTGCTTGACCTGACCGTTCACCTTGAGCCAGATCGCGCCCTTCGCCGGATGGCCCGTCGCCGACACGGGCTTGAGCGCGGTGACCGGCGCCGATTCGTCGAAGCTCTTGCCCATTTCCCAGGGGCGGCCCAACTTTTTGGCCTCGCCCTGGATGTCGCGGCGCGTCATGTCGAGGCCGACTCCATAGCCCCAGACGTGGTCGAGCGCCTGCTCGACCTGGATGTTCTTGCCGCCCCTGGCGATCGCCACCACCATCTCGATCTCATGGTGCACGTCCTTCGTGCCCACGGGGTAGGCGATCGTGGAGTTGTTCTGGACGATCGAGTTGGCCGCCTTCATGAAGAAGAATGGCGGCTCGCGGTCGGGATCGTGCCCCATCTCGCGCGCGTGGTCGGCGTAGTTGCGACCGACGCAGTAGATGCGCCCGACCGGGAAGCGCGCGTCGCTCCCCTCGACGGGCAGCGACGGCACCGGTCCGATGTCGATCACGTATTTGGCGTTGCGCAAATCGTCGTTTCCCATGTTCTCTCCAGAAGAGTCGCGGATTTTTTTGGAGTCTGGCCCTCAAGCCATGACATTAGTCGAGCTTGATGCCGACGGCCTTGGTGATCTTCACGTACTTGTCCACCTGCCCGCGCAGCATCTCGCGGAACTCCTCGGGGGACTTGCTTGCGATCGGCTCGGCGCCGTTGGTGTCCATTGCCGCCTTGAACTCGGGCGTGGCGACGATCGCGACAATCTCGCGATGCAGGCGATCGACCACCGGCTTGGGCATGTTGGCGGGACCCATGATGCCAAGCCAGAGCGCGGCCTCGAACCCGGGGTAGCCCTGCTCCGCGACCGTGGGCACGTCGGGCAGCGCGGGCGAGCGCGTGGCGGTGCCGACCGCGATCGGCCGCACCTTTCCGGCCTTTGCGTTCTGCAGGAGCGCGGGCATCGAACCGAACACGGTCTGCACTTCGCCGGCGAGGATCGCCACGTCCGCGGGAGCGTTGCCCTTGTAAGGCACGTGCAGGATGTCGATCTTGGCCGCGTCCTTGAGCATCTCCATCGCGAGGTGCGTCGCAGTCCCGCTGCCGGCCGACGCGTAATTCATCTTGCCGGCTTCCTGCCTGGCCACCGCCACGAACTCGGGCAGGCTCCTGGCCGACACCTGGGGGTTGACCACCAGGAGGTAGGGGGTGATGGCAACGAGCGAGATGGGGGTGAAATCGGTCACCGGGTTGTACGGAAGCTTCGAGTAGGCGCCGGCCGCAATCGCGTGCGTGCTGGTCGTCCCGAGGGTGAGCGTGTAGCCGTCGGGGGCGGCTTTCGCGGTGGCGTCGGCGCCGATGGTCCCGCCGGCGCCTGCCTTGTTCTCCACCACGACGGTTTGGCCGAGGCGCTCGCCGAGCTTCTGCGCCACGATGCGGGCGACGATATCGGTGGAGCCGCCAGGAGCGAAGCCGACGATCAGCTTCACGGGCCGGTTCGGATAGTCGGATTGGGCGCTCGACAGGGCGGGGCTCAGTGCAACCAGCGCTGCCGCGATCGGGGCCATCAGGCGTACGAATCGGTTCATCTCACTCCTCCAGGATTGTCAGGAAACCTCAACCCGCAAGTCTACGCCCCGCAGACCCCCCTTTTGCGGGGCGCAAGGCAACGCGCTATTGAATCCCGGTGCCCGGCTGGGCCGCATGGACCATCCCCGGCGAGCGGGGCGGCAATGAGCGGCCGGTACAAATCTCCCATCGGCGCCGATATTCCGCGTGCCGAAGGGAGAAAAAGGATGTTGAAGCGTTTCGCAATTCTGGTGCTGTTCGCGATGGCGGGGAGCGCCTTCGCCGCCCGACCGGGCTGGACCTTCGCCACCCTCGGGACGCTCGGGGGCAATGTCAGCTGGGCCACGGGCATCAACAACGCGGGTGAGGTGATCGGCTGGGCGGGGACGGTGCGCGGCGAGTTCGCCGAGACGGATCCCGAATACCACGCCTTCGTGCACAGCAACGGCCAGATGCGCGATCTCGGGCGGCCGGGGGACAACAGTTCCGCGTGGGCGATCAACGATCGAGGCACGGTCGCGGGCTTGTCGCACGCCGATGGCGTGTGGGTGGGCGGCGGTGGCGAGGTCCTGAAGCGCCTGGGCGTGAAGGGTACGCCGTACGACATCAACCGGCTCGGCGTGATTGCCGGCACCTACGATGCGGGCGGAGAGTTCCGGGCGTTTACCTATCGCGGCGGCATCCTGTCCGAGCTGGGAACGCTCGGCGGTGCGTGGAGCCATGCAGAAGCGATCAACGACCGCGGCGTGGTGGTCGGGGCCTCGGCGAACGCGGCCGGCATGGTCCGGGGATTCATCCACGAGCGGGGCAGGATGCGGGCGCTCGGTACCCTCGGCGGCGCCCACAGCCATGCGTTCGACGTGAACGAGCGCGGCGTCGTCGTGGGCAGCGCCGGCAACGCCCAGAACGGCGTGCAGGCATTCATCCATGACGGCGCCATGCGGGCGCTCTTCCGGCCGGCCCGCCCGCAGGACGTGAGCGAGGCTCACGCGATCAACAACCGCAACCAGGTCGTGGGCACGATCAACGACGCCGGGTTCCTGTGGGACGGCGGCAAGCTCACGATGCTGCGCGACCTGCTGACGTCGGAGGAGCAGCTGGTGTGGGGCGTGCTCACGCCGCTGGACATCAACGATCGGGGCTGGATCGTCGGCGTGGCGTCTTCCGACGGGGTGAACGGCATCCCGGGCGGGGCGCGCCGCGCCTTCGTCCTCAAGCCGAATCGCTGATTCCCGGAACGAAAAGGCCGCCGCGCCCGAAAGCGCGGCGGCCTGGGCAACCCTCTACGCCGGGATCGCGGCGGCCGGCGTCTTCGCGACGAGGTCGCGCAGCACGTAGGGCAGGATGCCGCCGTGCAGGTAGTAGTCGACCTCGATCGGCGTGTCGATGCGCAGCAACACCGGCACCTCCTTCTTCGAGCCGTCCTTGCGGTGGATCACCAGCGTCACGTCCATCTGCGGGCGAATCCCCTTTTCCACGCCGGTCACATCGAAAGTCTCCTCGCCGGTAATCCCGAGCGTCTGCGCCGAATCGGTTCCCTTGAACTGCAGCGGCAGCACGCCCATGCCCACGAGGTTGGAGCGATGGATGCGCTCGTAGGAGCGAACCACGACGGCCTTCACGCCGAGCAGCGCCGTGCCCTTGGCCGCCCAGTCGCGCGACGATCCCAAGCCGTACTCCTCGCCGCCGAAGACCACCGTGGGCGTGGCCTGCTGGATGTACTTCATCGCCGCGTCGTAGATGAACATCTGCTCCCCGGACGGCTGGAAGAGCGTGACCCCGCCTTCCACGCGCGTACCGTCGGCGTTCACGGGCAGCATCAGGTTCTTGATGCGCACGTTGGCGAAGGTGCCGCGCATCATGACCTCGTGGTTGCCCCGGCGCGCGCCGTAGCTGTTGAAGTCCGCCTTCTGCACGCCGTTGGCGATCAGGTACTTGCCCGCGGGCGAAGTGTCCTTGATCGACCCGGCAGGGGAGATGTGGTCGGTGGTCACCGAGTCGCCGAGGACGGCGAGCGCGCGGGCGACCTACACGTCGTGGGCGCGGCCGGCGCTCATGCCGAAGTCCTTGAAGAACGGCGGCTCGGCGATGTAGGTCGACTTCGGCCAGTTGTAGACCTGGCCCGAGGACGACGGGACGTCCATCCACATCGGGTTGTCCTTGGTGAAATCGCCGTAGAGGGCACGCGCCATCTCCGGGTTCTGGGCGTACTTGATGAGCGACTGCACCTCCGCGCCCGTGGGCCAGATGTCCTTGAGGTAGACCGGGCCGTTCGTACCCTGCCCGAGGGGCTCGGTGGTGAGGTCCTTCAACACGGTGCCGGCGATCGCGTAGGCGACCACGAGCGGTGGGGAGGCGAGGAAGTTCGCGCGCAGGTTGGGATGGATGCGCGCCTCGAAATTGCGGTTGCCGGAAAGCACCGCGGCGCATACCAGGTCGTTGTTGACGATCGCCAGGTCGATGGGTTCGGCGAGCGGCCCGGCATTGCCGATGCAGGTGGTGCAGCCGTACCCCGAGACGTAGAAGCCAAGCTTCTCCAGGTAGGTGAGGAGCCCCGCGGCCTTGAGGTACTCGGTGACCACTCGCGAGCCGGGGGCGAGCGAGGTCTTGATGTGGGGCTTGACCGTGAGGCCCTTCTCGACCGCCTTCTTGGCGAGCAGGCCCGCGGCGAGCAGCACGCTGGGGTTGGAGGTGTTGGTGCACGAGGTGATCGCGGCGATCAGCACGTCACCGGAGCCGAGGCTCACGCCGTCGCTGGTGGTGACGCGCTTGCCGAGGTCTTCGGGCTTCTTCGAGAAGCCGTTGGCGGACACGGGCTGCGCGAACAGGTCTGTGAATTTCGACTTGAGCTTGCCCAGGTCGATGCGGTCCTGGGGGCGCTTCGGCCCGGCCACCGACGGCACGATCGAGTCGAGGTCGAGCTCGAGCGACTCGGAGTAGTCGATGTCGCCCTGCTTCGAGACGCCGAACATCTCCTGCGCACGGAAATACGCTTCAAGCGCCGAAACCTGCTCGGCAGTGCGCGCGGTGTAGCGGTAATAGTCGATCGTCTTCTCGTCCACCGGGAAGAAACCCATGGTCGCGCCGTACTCGGGCGCCATGTTGGCGATGGTGGCGCGGTCGGTCACGGCGAGCGTGCGCGTGCCCTCGCCGAAGAACTCCACGAACTTGCCCACGACCTTGGCCTTGCGCAGCATCTCGGTCACGGTGAGCACCAGGTCGGTGGCGGTCACGCCCTCGCGGAGCTTCCCGGTGAGGTTCACGCCGACCACGTCGGGGGTCAGGAAATACACCGGCTGGCCGAGCATTCCGGCCTCGGCCTCGATGCCGCCCACGCCCCAGCCGACCACGCCCAGGCCGTTGATCATGGTGGTGTGGCTGTCGGTGCCGACCAGCGTGTCGGGGTAGTACATGCCGTCCTTCTGGAAGACGCCGCGCGCGAGGTACTCGAGGTTGACCTGGTGCACGATGCCGATTCCGGGGGGCACGACCTTGAAGGTGTCGAACGCCTGCATGCCCCACTTCATGAACTGGTAGCGCTCGCGGTTGCGCGAGAATTCGAGCTTCATGTTGAGGTCGAGGACGTTGGGCGCGCCGTAGTGGTCGATCTGCACCGAGTGGTCGACCACCAGGTCGACCGGCACCAGCGGCTCGATCACCTTGGGATTCTTGTTCATGCGCGCCGCCACGTTGCGCATCGCGGCCAGGTCGGCCAGGAGCGGCACGCCGGTGAAGTCCTGGAGCACGATGCGCGCGAGGATGAACGGAATCTCCTCGGTGCGCGCGCCCTTCGGCTTCCAGTTGGCAAGCTCCTTCACGTGCGCCTCGGTGATCTTCTTGCCGTCCACGTTGCGCAGCACGCTCTCGAGGACGATTCGGATCGAGATCGGCAGGCGCCTGACCGACGGAAAGGCCGCGGCGAGGGCCGGCAGCGAGTAGTACTGGCCGGACTTGCCGGGGGCGGGGGTGAAGGACTTGAGGGTGTTGAAGGAGTTATGCGGCATGGTGGCGGTTCCTCGTCAGGTTTTCGTCATCATATCCACGAACTCGTGGACGGGTGTCGCCTCGAGCCGCTTCTGGTCCAGGCACAGGTCCAGGATCGCGGCGCGCTGCTTCTCGGCGAACTGGCGCGCGAGGTTGGTCTTGAACTTCTCGACAAGGACGGGCATGCCTTCCTTGCGGCGGCGCTTGTGGCCGATCGGGTACTCGACCACGATCTCCTTCATCTTCTTGCCGTCCTTGAACTCCACCGTGAGGGCGTTGGCGATCGAGCGCTTCTCGGGGTCGTGATAGTCCTTCGTGAACTGCTTGTCTTCCACGCACACGATCTTGTCGCGCAGCCGGTCGATGCGCGCATCGGCTGCCACCGCGTCCTCGTAATCGGAGGCGGTGAGCCGCCCGAAGAGGATCGGCACCGCCACCATGTACTGGATGCAATGGTCGCGGTCGGCGGGATTGTTGAGCGGCCCCTTCTTGTCGATGATGCGGATGCACGCCTCGTGGGTGCGGATCGTGATCTTCCTGATGTCCTCGGGCGATTTGCCGAGCCGCGCGAGCTCCTGGTGGAGCGTCATCGCCGCTTCCACCGCGGTCTGCGAGTGGAATTCGGCCGGGAACGAGATCTTGAAGAGGATCTGCTCCATCACGTAGGTGCCGTAGGGCCGCTGGAACTTGAACTCGTTGCCCTTGAACAGCACGTCGTAGAAGCCCCAGGTCTTGGCGGTGAGCACCGAGGGATAGCCCATCTCGCCGGTCCTCGCGATGAGCGCCAG
>JANMYH010000367.1:0-3751 GCA_031381925.1 Burkholderiales bacterium
GCGCATCGTCGAAGGCCTTCTGCGCGTCGCCGTCACTGCGCGCGAAGCGGAACTGCGCGCTCGCCGCAACCGCCTTGCCGTCCTTGAAGCCGTTGTAGGTGCAGGTCGGGACGACCTTCGGGCGCTTTACTTTCGGATTGATGGGCTCGCTCGCCGCGGCGGTGCCCATCGCAGCCTCGGCATCGGATTGGGTGAACACCGTGCATGCGTCGAATGCGTCCTGCGCCATCGCCGGCATGCCGGCCACCGCGAGCGCGGCGCAGACTCCCAAGGCGTGCAGCATTCGCATCTGGACCTCCCATTCGCGTGCGGCCGAAGCGGTTTTTGTTCGGCACATGATAACAGGCAAGCCCGAGAGGCTTGCCTGGGAAGGAGGAACGGAGGCCGCTCGATGCCGCCTAGAATACGTCCCGGATACCGCCGAAGAAGCCGGTGTAGGCGCAGAACTGGTCCTGGCCCGTGAGGCGCCCGTTGAACCCGTTGCGGCTGTTGGTGACCTCCGCGACCGAGAAGGTGCCGAAGAGAGCGTTGTTGACCCCGCCGATGGTGCAGTTGAACGAGCCGCCGTTGATGGCGCCGATGCTGCCCACCTGGCTGTAGGTGCCGGTATAGGTGCAACGTCCGGATTGGTTCGCGCTGTTCACGAAGTCGACGAACATCGAGATCGACGGGCTCGAGTGGGTGACCGTGAGCTCGCCGCTGATGAGGATGCCGCCGTTGCCGCCGCACGAAGCGCCGCGCGCGGTGGTGCCGCCGATGTAGTTGCCGGTGAGTGAGTCGTTGCGCCAGGACTGCCGCACGATGTTCTTGGTGACCACCACATTGCCCACCTGGTAGGTGAGGGTGCCGGTGCTATCCGAGTTGAAGCTGAGCGTGATGGTGCCGACCGGCGTGCCGGTGGCGCCGGTCCAGGAAGCGCCGAAGTAGCTGCCGGTCACCGAATAAAGCTGGCCGGTGAAGGAATTCGCGCCGTTTGACGCGGTGCTCGGGCCCACATACCAGCGCGGGGTGCCGTCGGTGCCGTAGACGAAGAGCGTCGCGAAGATGATCTCGTTCTGCTGGATCAGGTTGATGCCCCAGCCGGGTTGCGATTCCGCCGGGAAGTTGTACCAAAGGTCGGAGTAGTCGATGGAAAACGTGGTGGCCGAAGCGGGCAGCGCGAAGCCCAGCGATGCGAGGATCGCGGCGGCGTAGAGGCGAAGGGTCTTGGTCATGGGAGTTCCGGGGGCGGGTGAGGGAAGGATTCACTGCGTGGGACCGGGGCGAATGCCAGGAGTTCCATCGTTAACACTTGTATTATCATGCGGTTACTCGTCAACGGAGGTCCACATGAAACGTTCACCCGCCGTTCTCCTTCTGTCGCTCGCCGTGCTCGCGACTCCCGCCCTTGCCCAGTCGCGCTGGTACGGCGGCGTATCGGCCGGCCAGTCCAAGACCGATGGCGAGCTCGTGGTGAATCGCGAATCCACGGTCGTGAACGCCACCGTGAGCGGCAGCTCCTTCGACTCGAAGGACTCCGGATTCAAGGTGTTCGGGGGCTACCAGTTCACGCCGCACATCGGGGTCGAGCTGAACTACTCCGACCTCGGCAGGAGCCGGCTCTACACGGGCATCCTCACCACCAATCCAGTGCTTGCCGGGTCCGTCACCCTGGAGCGACAGATCGAAGGCTTTGGCGCCGATCTCGTGCTGCGTGCCCCGATCGGCCCGCGCGCCTCGATCTTCGGGCGCGTCGGCGCGGTGCGCTCGCGCCTCGAGGCGAGCGCGATCCTCGACGGCAACGTCATCTTCACCAACGGCAATCCCGCCGACCGCTCGCGCCTCACGACGGTGAGCGAAACCGTGACGCGTTACGGCGTGGGCGCCGAGTGGGGTTTCGGGCGCGGCATGGGCCTGCGCGTCGAGTGGGAGCGCTGGCTCGACGTCGGCAAGGCTTTCGAGATCGGCGGCTCGGGCACCACCGGCGAAGCGAATACCGACTTCTACTCGGTCGGGTTCATCTACCGCTTCTAGTCGCGGCTCAACGCGGCGAGCACCGCGCGCAATCCCTGCGCCTCGCCGCCCACCGGGCGGCCGGGGCGGCTCGCGTCGTTCCAGGAGAACACGTCGAAGTGTGCCCAGGCGATGTCGCGGGGCACGAAATAGTCGAGGAACAGCGCGCCGACGATGGCGCCCGCGAAGCCGCCGCGGCCCGAGTTGTTGACGTCGGCCACGTCGCTGTCGAAGAGCCGGCGGTAGTTGCGCCACAGGGGCAGGCGCCACATCGGATCGTCGACCTTGTCGGCCGCGGAGAGCAGGCGGTCCGCGAGCTTCTCGTCGTTGGCGAAGAGCACCGGAAGCTCGGGGCCGAGGGCCACGCGCGCGGCACCCGTGAGGGTGGCGAAATCGATGATCGTCTTCGGTTTGTCTTCCACCGCGTAGGCGAGCGCGTCGCAGAGGACCACGCGCCCTTCGGCATCGGTGTTGCCGACCTCGATGGTGAGGCCCTTTCGCGTGCGCACCACGTCGCCGGGGCGGTAGGCGTTGCCGCTGATCGCATTCTCGACGGCGGGCACCAGCATCTGCAGCCGGATCGGCAGGTTGCGCTGCATGATGAGGCGCGCGAGCGCGATCGCGTGCGCGGCACCTCCCATGTCCTTCTTCATGAGGCGCATGCCCTCGGCGCCCTTGATGTCGAGGCCGCCGGTGTCGAAGCACACGCCCTTGCCGACGATCGCGACCCGCGGGTGCTTCGGGTTGCCCCAGTTGATCTCGAGCAGCCGCGGGGCGCGGCTGGCCGCCCGTCCCACGGTGTGGATCGCCGGGAAATTCTGCGCGAGCAGCTCCTCGCCTACCCATTCGTCGAACTCCCCGCCGAAGCGCTCGGCCTGCTCGCGCGCGACGTCGGAGAGGTCCTCCGGGCCCATGTCCTCGGTGGGCGTGTTGATCAGGTCGCGCACCAGGCGCACGGCGTGCGCGAGCTCGAGGGACTCGCGCACGCGGCTGCCGCCTTCGACCTGCAGGTCGGCGGGCTTGCGCTTGCCCTTCTTGTAGCGCGTGAACTGGTAGCTGCCGAGATCCCACGCGAACACCGCGTTCTCGGCGGAAATGGCCACCGGTCCCTTGCCGAGCGCGTAACGCCCGCGCGGCAGCTTCTGCGGGAGCGCGGCGAGCGCCCAAGGGTCGTTCGCGTCGCGCACCCCCGCAAGCACGCGCGCGAGGCCGCCCTTCGCATCGGGCAGCACGCAATGGGCGTTGGGCGCGCCGTCGAAGCCGGCCGCCTCGGCCCAGCGCCGTTCGGCGGGCGTGAGCGACTGCATCAGCTTCGGCAGCCGCGCGGTATCGGTGGCGAGTATCGGGACGGCCTTCTCGTAGGCCTTCTTGTCGGTGATGACGCTCATGGGATGGGGCGAATAAAGGGTCTCTGACACCAATACCATACCAAGCCCACGCCGACGAGCGACCAGACGATCACCGGGCCGCTCGGCAAGTCGGTGGCGGTGGACAGCAGCAGGCCGATTGCGTAACCCAATGCGCCGAGGCCCCAGGCCGAGGCGAGCCGGCCGCGGACCATGCGCCGCGTGGCCAGCGGCGGGACGATGAGCGTTGCAAACACGAGGTACAGGCCCACGAGCTGCACCGAGACGGTCACGGCGAGCGCGAAGAGCACGTAGAAGCCGGTTCGCCCGAGGCGCTCGCCGAATCCGAACCACAGCGCGAGCACCAGGGCGTATACGCCCCCCGCCCAGGCGAGCCGCACCGGTTGCGCCCA
>JANMYH010000369.1:0-3695 GCA_031381925.1 Burkholderiales bacterium
GATCGACGTGGGACGGATCCCCTCGTGCGCTTCCTGGGCGTTCTTGGCGCTGCTGCGATAGACGACCGGCACCTTGGGCAGGTAGTCGGGACCGTAATGCTTGGTGATGTGTCCCCGCATTTCGCTCACCGCGTCCTTGGACAAGGTGACCGAGTCGGTACGCATGTAAGTGATGAGACCGGTGACGACCTTGCCGACCGTGACCCCTTCGTAGAGGCCCTGGGCCACCTTCATGGTGCGGTCGGTGGTGAAGCCGAGCTTGCGTACCGCCTCCTGCTGCAGGGTCGAGGTGGTGAACGGGGCGGCGGGCGAGCGCGTCTTGCTCTTGCGCTCGACCTCCTTCACCTTCGCGATGCCCTTTCCGTGCTCCTCGAGGAAGCGGCGCACCTCCGCCTCGCGGTGCGCGTTGCCGACGGCGAACTGGTCGAGCTTCTCGCCCGCAAAGTGGGTGAGCTTGGCGGTGAACGGGACCTTCTCCTTGAGGCTATCGAAGTGGATGGTCCAGTATTCCTGGGTCTTGAAGGCTTCGATCTCGAGCTCGCGCTCGACGATGAGGCGCAGCGCCGGGCTTTGCACCCGGCCCGCCGACAGGCCGCGCCGTATCTTCTTCCACAGGAGCGGAGACAGGTTGAAGCCGACGAGGTAGTCGAGCGCGCGCCGCGCCTGCTGCGCGTTGACCAGCTCCATCGAGATCGCGCGGGGATGCTTCACCGCCTCCTTCACCGCGCCCTCGGTGATCTCGTAGAACACCACGCGCTTGACCTTCTTGTCCTTGAGCGCCTTGCGGGACTTGAGGATCTCCGACAGGTGCCAGGCAATGGCCTCGCCTTCGCGATCCGGGTCGGTCGCGAGCAGGATGATGTCCGCGTCCTTGACGGCCCTGGCGATCGCATCCACGTGCTTCGCGTTGCGCTCGATCAACTCGTACTTCATCTTGAAGTTGTCGTTGGTATCGACGGCCCCGGTCTTCGGCACCAGGTCGCGCACGTGCCCGTACGACGCGAGGATCTCGAAATCCTTGCCGAGGTATTTCTTGAGCGTCTTGGCCTTCGAGGGGGATTCGACGATGAGCAGGTGCGAGGGCATTGAGTGGGTATCGACTTTCTCTTTTTTAATTCTATAACGGGCTGCGGATCAGCTCGTCCGCGCGGGCATCAGGCCGGAGTCTCGAGTCTCTGATAACGCCCGCCTGCGAGCGCCTCGACGCGGCCATCGATCTCGAGGCGCGACAGCCGTGCCGAGATCTTCGGCGCCCCTTCGCCCGTGAGGAGCGCAATCTGGTCCACGGTCAGGGGTGCAAATCCCATTGCATCGAGCAGGGGATCGACGGATTCGGGCGGGGGCCGCCCCACCGGCGCTTCCCCGGCGGGGGCCATGCCGAGTTCGACCAGCACGTCGCGGGCATCGTCGACGAGCATGGCGCCTTGCTTGATGAGAATGTGGCACCCCTTCGCGAGCGGAGAATGGATCGAGCCGGGAATCGCAAACACCTCGCGGCCCTGTTCGGCCGCGAGCCTCGCGGTGATGAACGAGCCGCTCTTGTCGGCCGCCTCGACCACCAGCACGCCACGTGCGAGCCCACTGATAAGACGGTTGCGGCGTGGAAAGTTCTCCGCGACCGGTCCGATGCCCAATGCGAACTCCGTGAGCAGGCAGCCGCGTGCGGCGATCTCCCGCGCAAGGCCGCGATTGCGGGCGGGATAGACGCGATCGGCTCCCGTGCCCATCACCGCCACCGTCGAGCTGCGCCCCGCGAGACCCCCGGCATGGGCGGAAGCGTCGATCCCGAGGGCAAGACCGCTCACGACGCACAGCCCCGCATCGGACAAGGCACGCGCAAAGGCGGCCGCGTCACGGACGCCTTGGGGGGTCGCGTTGCGGCTTCCCACGATCGCGATGGAAGGCGCGTTGAGGAGCTCCGTGCGACCGATCGCATAGACAACGGTGGGCGGGTCCGGGATCTCGAGGAGCGCGCGCGGATAGGCATCCTCGCCCAGCGCGATGAGATGGTGCCCTGCGCCCTCGAGCCATCGCAGGGTTGCGTCGAGTAACGCCGGGGCGGGCCCGGCGGCCAGGCGCTTCGCCGCTTCGTCGCCGGCGATCACGGCAACCCTCGAGGAAGGAGAAGCAAGCACTTCCTCTGGGGAGCCGAGCGCGCGCAGCAACGCTTGCTGCATCGCGGGCGTGATGCCGGGGATCAGCGACAGACGCAGCCATGCCAAGGGGTCGCGCAGGGTGGGAAGGGGCAATTGCGAGGCGGGCACGGCAGTGGAGGGATCGGGAGGATGCCCGATAAACGGCGCGAGGTCACGCAGGGCTGACGGGAAGAAAAAATGAAAAAGGGGCCGAAGCCCCTTGTTCATGTCGGCCTGCGCTGGCGTCAGGGCGTTTGGACCACGTCCCCGATGTAGATCGGGCGCGTCGAGCGCATCACCAGTGCGTAAGACAGCTTGTCGAACACCCGGAACACGAAGATCAGGCCGTTTCGTTCGTCGGGAATCTTCACCGGCCCGCTGGTATGCGCCACTCCCACGACCTTGCCGGGCTCCGCGGGCGCAGGCGCGGGGGCTCCCGGGGGGTCGGGCACGACCGGCACCGGTTTCACATCCGCACCGCCGAACATGCGCGGCGTAAAGAAGTCCACGGTCCTGCCTCCCGTGCTGATCACGGCGCCGCGCCGATAGCTCGCCAGGACATGGCCCACTTCGATTCCGTCGCGCGCACCGCGATTGATGGTGATGATCTGGTATTGGCCGAACTCGGAGACGCCGCCGTCGACCGACATGATCGCGCCCTTGATGGGCTTGTCGGGCGCCCGGGGAACGTAGGTCGGGAAAGCGGTCTCGCGCGCCGGGGCCAGCCGATCGCCGCGGTTGACCTCCTGGCGAGTCTTCATGATCTCGAGCGTCGTCGGGTTGCCGAAGCGCCGCACGCGCGCATCGCCGACATACTTGGCCTCGTACCCGAGGATTTCGTTCGATTCGGGGTCGCGCAGCGGCACGCCAGGGCGGAATACCTGCCAGTTGACCCCGTCGTTGGTGCCGATTCGATCGGCGTATGCGGTGTCGCCCGCGCCTACGATCACGCGGCTTTCCTCGGTCGCAACAATGGCGGGAGCGCCGTCCAGTCCGTTGACCTCGACGATCAGGGGCTGTGACAGGAACGGGCCGATGACACTGCCAGGAATGCTGGGAATGGCGGATTCCAGGGGCTCGATCCGGATCCGCGGGTCCAGCTTGACCACGTTGGAAGCGGCGTCGGCGCTGCTGCCGCCGCTAGCCCCGCCGCCGGACGATCCGGCAGAACCGCCCGCGGCCAGCGATAGCCTCAGGGCCTCGCGATCGAGCCGGACGATATCGCCTGGATAAATGAGGTGGGGATTCTTGATCTGTTCCTGGTTCATCTGCCAGATCAGCGGCCATTTCCAGGGATCCTTCAGGAATCGCCCGGAAATGCCCCAGAGTGTGTCGCCCTTGACCACCGTGTACTCGGAGGGCGCGTCGGCCGCGAGGTCGGCTTGGGTGATCCGCGTCGGGGCGCGGGATCCCGGGGTTCCGGCCGTTTTTTCCGACGAGGATGGCATGCCATCGGCCAGGACCCCGCCCGGAACCAAACTGGCCAAGGCGACGACTAAAGTTATAATTGTCTTTCGCATGGCGGCACTCACTTGTGGATATGGAGCTCGGGACCCATAT
>JANMYH010000375.1:0-22452 GCA_031381925.1 Burkholderiales bacterium
TTCACCGTGATCACCGGCGTCTCGGGCTCGGGCAAGTCGACCCTCGCCTTCGACATCCTGTTCGCCGAGGGCCAGCGGCGCTACCTCGAGTCGCTCAACGCCTATGCGCGCCAGTTCGTGCAGCCGGCGACCAAGCCCGACGTGGACGCGATCTTCGGCATCCCGCCGACGGTGGCGATCGAGCAGCGCACCAGCCGCGGCGGCTCCAAGAGCACGGTGGCCACCCAGACCGAGATCCACCATTTCCTGCGCCTGCTGTTCGTGAAGCTCGGCACGCAGTATTGCCCGGCGTGCGACGTCGCCATCGAGCCGCAGAGCGTCGACGCGATCGTGGCGCGCCTCACGAAGGAGCAGCGCGGCAAGACCATCGCGCTGCTGGCCCCGCTCGTCACCAACCGCAAGGGCTTCTACGCCGACCTCGCCAAGTGGGCGCTCGGCAAGGCGGTCTCGCACCTGCGGGTGGACGGCGAGTACCTGCCGACGAAGGGCTGGCCCCGGCTCGACCGCTTCCGCGAGCACACCCTCGAGCTGCCGGTGGCCGAGATCGCGGTCAGCCCCGAGAACGAGAAGGCGCTGCGCGCCGCCGTGGAAGCCGCGCTGGAAACCGGCAAGGGCGTGATGCACGTGTGCCACGCCGGCTGGGGCGACCGTGACGTGCAGATCTACTCGGTCAAGCGCGCCTGCCCCTCGTGCGCCCGCAGCTTCCCCGAGCTCGACCCGCGCCTCTTCTCGTACAACTCCAAGCACGGCTGGTGCGCCGCCTGCTACGGAACGGGCCTGAAGATCGACGCGGTGAAGTGGGACGAGGAGCGCTCGCGCACCGGCACCCAGGACCACGTGCTCGACTCCTGGGTCGAATGGCTGGAGCTGGACGAGGCGTGCGCCGAATGCGATGGCAAGCGCCTCAACAAGGAAGCCCTCGCCGTTCGCTTCCGCGACCAGTCGATCGCCGACATGAGCGCGCAGCCGATCTCGAAGGCGCACACGTTCTTCGAGGGGCTCTCGGTGGCCGGGCGCGAGCAGGAAATCGCGCGCGACATCCTGGCCGAGCTCATCTCGCGCCTCGGCTTCCTCGAGCAGGTGGGATTGGGCTACCTGTCGCTTGACCGCGGCGCCCCCACGCTCTCCGGGGGCGAAGCGCAGCGCATCCGGCTCGCCGCCCAGCTCGGATCGAACCTGCGCGGCGTCTGCTACATCCTCGACGAGCCCACCATCGGGCTGCACCCGCGCGACAACCTGATCCTGCTCGACACGCTCGCGCGCCTCGGCGCCAAGGGCAACACGCTCGTGGTGGTCGAGCACGACGAGGATACGATCCGGCGCGCCGAGCACGTGATCGACCTGGGCCCCGGCGCCGGCCGCCTCGGCGGCTACATCGTGGCGCAAGGCAACGCCGAGGAGCTCAAGGCCAACCCCGACTCGCTCACCGGGCATTTCCTGCGCTATCCGTTGCAGCACCCGGTCCAGCCACGCCGCGCCGTGCCGCGGACCGCGCCCGCCATCGAGGTGCAAGGTGCGCGGCTGCACAACCTCAAGGACATCGACGTGCGCCTGCCGCTCGCGCGGCTCTCGGTCATCACCGGCGTGTCGGGCTCGGGCAAGTCGACGCTCGCGCGCGACGTGTTGCACGAGAACCTCTCCCGCCTGGTGGCGGGCGCGCGCGACCGCAAGTCCTCCGGACCCATCGGCGGCTGCAAGGCGATCAAGGGATGGCAAGCCGTGACCCGCGTGCTCGAGGTGGACCAGACGCCGATCGGCAAGACGCCGCGCTCGTGCCCGGCGACCTACGTCGGATTCTTCGACAACATCCGCAAGCTCTTCGCCGACACGCAGGAAGCGCGCATTCGCGGCTACACCGCGAGCCGGTTCTCGTTCAACACCGCGGGCGGGCGCTGCGACGGCTGCGACGGCCAGGGCATGAAAACGGTGGAGATGAGCTTCCTGCCAGACGTGAAAGTGGTCTGCGAGGTCTGCAGCGGCGCGCGCTTCAATGCCGAGACGCTGGCGGTGCACTTGCGCGGCAAGAGCATCGGCGAGGTGCTCGCGCTGAGCGTCGACGAGGCGGTGGAGTTCTTCACCCACCATTCGTCGATCCACCATTGCCTGCGCCTGCTGCAGGACGTGGGGCTGGGCTACCTCACGCTCGGCCAGGCGAGCCCGACGCTTTCCGGCGGCGAAGCGCAGCGCATCAAGCTGGTGACCGAGCTCTCGAAGGTCCGAACCCACCAGGCGCCCCGCCCCGGCCGCGCCTCGGTCGCGCAGCACACCCTCTACGTGCTCGATGAGCCGACGGTGGGGCTGCACATGGCCGACGTCGAGAAGCTGATTCGCGTGCTGCATCGCCTGGTCGACGCGGGCAACTCGGTGGTGCTGATCGAGCATAATCTCGACGTGATCGCCGAGGCCGACTGGATCGTGGACATGGGCCCGGAAGGCGGGGACGCCGGCGGCCGGGTGGTGCTCGCCGCCGCCCCTGACGACTTCCTCAAGCCGGGAGCGCGCGGCCATACGGCGAAGGCGCTGCGCGAGTTCATGACGGAGGCACGGTGCAATACAGCCACCGCAAGCTGATCGGGCGTTACCTTTCCGCGGCTCGGGGCGCGTGAAGCTCGGGGACGCCCGCCGCATCGCCCTCGCGCTTCCCGAGGCCGCGGAGGCGCCCCATTTCGACTTCACCTCGTTCCGCGTCCGCGGGAAGATCTTCGCGACCGCCCCGCCCGACGGGCTGCACCTGCACGTCTTCGTCGACGACGACGCGCGCGAGCGGGCCCTCGAACTGCACGCGGAATTCATCGAGAAGCTGTGGTGGGGCAAGAAGGTGGTCGGCTTGCGCGTGCGCCTCGCCGGCGCGAAGGCGGCAGTGGTGCGCGAGCTTCTCCACGGTGCGTGGCGGCGCAAGGCGCCGAAGGCACTGGTGAGCGCGTGAGGCGGGCCGTTGTCGCGGCATTCGCGTTCGCGGCGATGCACGCCGCCGCGGCGGATTTCCCGCCGGACCGCGCGCAGAAGGTGCTGCGCTACGCGTTCGAGCGCGCCGAGACGACGCTCGACCCGCAGAAGACGAGCGACATCTATTCCAACTTCATCGAGTCCGCGATCTTCGAAACGCCCCTGGACTACGACTACCTTGCGCGCCCGCTCAAGTTGGCGCCGGTCACGCTCACCGCGATGCCCGAGATCAGCGCCGACGGCAGGACCTACGTATTGCGCCTGAAGCCGGGCATCTACTTCACCGATCACCCAGCCTTCAAGGGCAAGCGTCGCGAGCTGGTCGCCGAGGATTACGCCTACTCGATCAGGCGCGTGATGGACCCGAAGCTGTCGTCCCCCTTGCTGGGCGAGATCGAAGGCGTCATCGCCGGCAGCGACGAGGCGATCGCGCGTGCCCGCAAGGCCGGCACGTTCGATTACGACGCGCCACTCGAGGGCCTGCGCGTGCTCGACCGCTACACCCTGCGCATCACCCTCAATGAGCCGTTCTACAACTTCATCTACAACCTGGCCGATTGCCGCGTGTCGTGCGCGGTCGCCCGCGAGGTCGTCGAGCATCACGGCGACGACATCGGCTCGCATCCCGTCGGAACCGGGCCTTTCAAGCTCGCTTTCTGGAAGCGTTCGTCGAGGCTGGTCCTCGAGGCCAATCCCGATTTCCGCGAGGAGTATTTCGACGCGGAGGCCACCGACGACGTCGGTCGCGAGATCCTCGCCGCGCAAAAGGGCAAGCGCATGCCGATGGTCGGGCGCGTGGAAATCGCGATCATCGAGGAGGACCAGCCGCGGTGGCTCTCGTTCCTCAACGGCGAGATGGACCTCATCTTCAAGGTGCCCGAGGAATTCGCCAACATCGGGATGCCCAACAACAAGCTCGCGCCGAACCTTGCCCGGCGCGGCATCGTGATGCGCCAGGTGGCGGCCCTCGACCTCACCTACGCCTACTTCAACATGGACGACCCGCTGATCGGCGGTTACTCGCCGGAGAAAGTGGCGCTGCGACGCGCGATTTCTCTCGGCTACAACACGCGCGACGAGATCGCGATCATCCGCAAGAACCAGGCGATCCCCGCGCAGACGCCGTTCAGCCCGGGCGTGGCCGGCTACGACCCGGCGTTCACCACCAGCGCGGGCGAGTACAGTCCCGCGAAGGCGAAGGCGCTCCTCGACATGTTCGGATACGTCGATCGCGACGGGGATGGATACCGCGAGGCCCCGGATGGCAGCCCCCACGAGCTCAAGCACAATTCGGCCCCCACGCTGCGCGACCAGCAGCACGACGAGCTCTGGAAGCGCAGCATGGACGACATCGGCATCCGGTTTACCGTGCGCAAGGCGCGCTGGCAGGACCTGCTGAAGGAATCGAATGCCGGCAAGCTCATGATGTGGCAGCTGGGAGGGTCGGCGGCCGCTCCCGACGCGGACAGCTGGCTGCAGACCTACTACAGCCCGAACGCGGGCTTCAAGGGCAACCGCTCGCGCTTCCGGCTGGCCGCCTACGACGCCCTGTACGAAAAGGCGCGCGTGACCCCCGATAGCCCCGAGCGCACGCGCCTCTACCAGGAGATGACGCGGCTCATCGTCGCCTACGCCCCGTCGAAATTCCAGACCCACCGCATCCTCACCGACATGTGGTATCCGTGGTTGACGGGCTTCCGGCGTCCCGCCATGCTCGGCAACCATTTCTGGAAGTATCTCGACATCGATCTCGCGCGCTTGCCGGCACGCTAACCCAATGGAGCCCCTCGCATGAAGATCCTTCACGCTTTCGCCCTCGCGCTCACGCTCGCCGCCACCAGCGCGCCCGCCCAGGTGCCCGCGGAAGACCCCAAGTCCCCGCCGAAGAGCACCCAAGCCGCAACGCCTGCCGAGGCGAAGAAGGCAGCCGACGCGAAGAAGGCTGCCGAGGCTCGCCGGAAGGCGGAGGCGGCCAAGGCCTCCGCACCGAAGAGTGGTGCCGCGCCGGTCGCGACCGGAAATCCGAACGTTCGGATCTACAAGGCGGGCGACCCGAAAATGCCGGTGGTGCGCGACAAGGAGGGCAAGGCCATTCCCTCCAGCCCCGACGCCTACGACGTCAGCTCCGCCACGAAGAAGTAGCGGAAAATAGGGGCCATGAAAGCGTTCCTGGCCCTGCTGCTGCTTGCGGCGACTGCCTCCGCGTCCGCGCAGGCTCCGCCCAAGGTCTTCCGCTACGCCTTCGAGATCGCGGAGACGAGCTTCGACCCGCACAAGATCAGTGACGTGTACTCGAACATCGTGAACCAGGGCATGTTCGAGTCGCCGCTGAGCTACGACTACCTCGCGCGCCCGCTCCAGCTCAAGCCGCAGACCGTGGTCTCGCTGCCCGAGATCAGCGCCGACGGCACCACCTATACCCTTCGCGTGAAGCCCGGAATCCACTTTGCCGACGACCCCGCCTTCAAGGGCAGGAAGCGCGAACTGGTCGCCGCCGACTACATCTATTCCCTCAAGCGCCTCCTGGATCCGAAGGTGGTCGCCTCGCAGCAGGCCGAGGTCGAGCCCTATGTGGTGGGCGCGGAGGAAGCGGCGAGCGAGGCACGCAAGACCAACAGGTTCGACTACGACGCGCCGATCGAAGGACTGAAAGTCCTCGACCGCTACACCTTCCAGGTGAGGATCAAGAAGCCGCAATACGTCTTCATCTACGCGTTCGCCGATTGCCGCGTCAGTTGCGCGGTGGCGCGCGAGGTCGTCGAGCAATACGGCGACGACTTTGGCGCCCATCCCGTGGGCACCGGCCCCTGGAAGCTCGGGTTCTGGAAGCGGTCGTCGAGGATGGTCTTCGAGCGAAATCCGAACTTCCGCGAGGAGATTTTCGATGCCCATCCGCCCGCAGGCGACGCACGCGGAGCGGAGATCTCGGAGCGCTTCAAGGGCCGGCGGATTCCCATGATCGACCGCGTCGAGGTCGCGATCATCGAGGAGACGCAACCGCGCTGGCTGTCGTTCCTCAACGAGGAAATGGATTTCATCTTTTTGGTTCCCGAGGAGTTCGCCTACCAGGCGTTTCCGAACAACCGGATCGCGCCCAACCTCGCGCGACGCGGCATCCGCATGGAGCAGCTGCCGGCGCTCGACCTCACGTACAACTTCTTCAACATGCGCGACCCGGTGGTTGGTGGCTACACGCCCGAGAAGGTGGCGCTGCGCCGCGCGATCTCGCTCTCGTACAAGACCGCGGACGAGATCAACATCATCCGCAAGGGTCAGGCGATCGCGGCCCAGACCCCGTACAGCCCCGGAGTGGCGGGCCATGACCCGAATTTCCGCACCAGCGCCGGGGAATACGACATCCCCAAGGCCAAGGCGCTGCTCGACATGTTCGGCTACGTCGACCGCGATGGCGACGGCTACCGCGAGATGCCCGACGGAGCCCCGCTCGCAATCAACTTCAGCTCCTCGCCGACCGCGCGCGATGCGCAATTCGACGAACTCTGGAGGCGCAGCCTCGACGACATCGGCGTGCGCATGAACGTGGTGAAGGCCAAGTGGCCCGACATCCTCAAGGCGGCACGCGCCGGCAAGGTGCAGTTCTGGCAGCTCGGCGGCAGCGCGTCGATGCCCGACGCGGACACCTGGCTCACCTCGCTCTACGGTCCGAATCTCGAAGGCAACCTCGCCAAGTTCGCCCTCCCCGAGTACGACCGGCTCTACGAGAAGGCGCGCGTGATGCCCGACGGCCCCGAGCGCACGCGCGTCTACCAGGAGCTCACCAAGCTCGTGGTCGCGTACGCACCGTGGAAGATCAACACCCATCGCATCCGCACCGACATGTGGTATCCACCCGTCATCGGCTATCGCCGCTCGCCGATGCTCACCTACAATTTCTGGAAATACATCGACATCCAGCGATGAGCGCCTCCTATGCGGTCAACGGCGCGGTTGCCGTCATCACCCTCGACAATCGGCCGGTGAACGGGCTGGGATTCGCCACGCGCTCGGCGCTGGGCGCGGGCATCGACAGGGCGAACGCCGACGCCGCGATCGCCGCAATCGTGCTGATCGGCGCCAACGGGCTCTTCTCCGGCGGCGCGGACATTCGCGAGTTCGGTACGCCCAAGGCGCTCGCCGCGCCCACCCTTCTCGACCTCATCGTCGCGGCCGAGGATAGCGTGAAGCCGGTCGTGGCCGCGATCGAAGGAACCTGCATGGGCGGAGGACTCGAGCTCGCGCTCGGATGCCACTACCGCGTGGCCGCGCCCGGCGCGCGCTTTGCGTTGCCCGAGGTGAAGCTGGGGCTCATTCCGGGCGCCGGCGGCACGCAGCGCCTGCCGCGCGTGGTCGGCGTCGAGCGCGCGCTCGAGATGATCGTCTCGGGCGAGACAGTTCCGGTGGAAAAGCTCGTCGAGACTCGCCTCGTGGACCGCGTCATCGCGGGCGACCTGGCCGCGGGTGCGGCGCGTTTCGCCCTGGAGATGGCGACGCGCAGCCGCGTGCATTCGCAGGTGCGCGACCTGGCCGTGGTGCCGCCCACCGATCCGGGTGTCTTCGACGCCGCGCGCGCAAGGGCCGCGAAGGAATCGAAGCACCTCCCCGCCCCGCTGCGCTGCATCGACGCGGTGGAGGCCGCGGCCACCCAGCCGTTCGAGGCCGGCATCAAGTTCGAGCGCGCGACCTTCATGGACCTGATGAAATCGCCCGAGTCGCGCGCGCTGCGCCACGCTTTCTTCGGCGAGCGTGCCGCAGCCCGGATTTCCGACGTGCCCGCAGACACGCCGCTGCGGCGGGTCGCGAAGGTCGCGGTCGTCGGCGCCGGCACCATGGGCGGCGGTATCGCGATGACATTCCTCAACGCGGGCCTCCCGGTCACCCTGCTGGAATCCTCACAGCCGGCGCTCGACAAGGGCCTTGCCACGATCCGTCGCAATTACGACGGCGCGGTGAAGCGCGGCAAGCTCACGCCCGAGAAAGTCGAGCAGCGAATGGCGCTTCTCGCGTCAACGCTGTCGTATGGCGACATCGGCGACGCCGACCTGGTGATCGAGGCGGTGTTCGAGGAGATCGGGGTCAAGGACTCGGTGTTCCGCAGGCTCGACGAGGTGATGAAGCCGGGCGCGCTGCTCGCAACCAACACCTCGACCCTCGACGTGAACCGCATCGCGGCCGCGACCGGCCGTCCGCAGGACGTGGTCGGCATGCACTACTTCAGCCCGGCGAACGTGATGCGGCTCCTCGAGGTCGTCCGCGGCGAGCAGACCAGTCTCGACGTGCTTGCCACCGTGATGCAGGTGGCGAAGAAGACCGGCAAGACCGCGGTGGTATCGGGCGTGTGCGATGGCTTCATCGGAAATCGCATGCACGCGCCGTACTACAACCAGGCCTGGTTCCTCCTCGAGGAGGGGGCGACGCCCGCCCAGGTCGATCGCGCGCTGGAGGCCTTCGGGATGGCGATGGGGCCGTTTCGCGTGAGCGACCTCGCCGGCAACGACATCGGCTGGGCGGTGCGCAAGCGCCGTTACGTCGAGCGTCCCGAGATGGTGATCTCGCGGATCGCCGACCGCCTGTGCGAGATCGGGCGCTTCGGCCAGAAGACCGGCGCGGGATGGTACCGCTACGATGCGGGCGGGCGCGATGCGATCCCCGATCCGGCGGTGCAGGCCCTGATCGAGGGCTACCGCAAGGACCAGGGCATTACGCCCCGCGCAATCGACGACCGCGAGATCGTCGAGCGCTGCGCCTACGCCCTCGCGAACGAGGGCGCGCACATCCTCGAGGAAGGCATCGCCCAGCGCGCCTCCGACGTCGACATGGTCTACCTGACCGGCTACGGCTTCCCCCGCCACCGGGGCGGGCCGCTGTTCCATGCCGACACCGTGGGCCTGGCGAATGTCGTCGCCAGCATGGAGCGCTTCGCCGCCAATCCCCATGGCGATCCCGGCTTCTGGAAGCCCGCCCCACTGCTGGCACGCCTCGCCGCCGAGGGCCGACCCTTCAACGGCTGACCGGCCATCTCCGTTTTTCCTCCAATCCCATCCGCGGCCATTCCCCTCGGGCGGCGGCCGCGCTAGCCTCGGGGGATGAGCAAATTCCTGATCGTCCTCGCGCTGCTGCTGGCCGCGTGCGGCGGGGGTGGCGGCGGCAACGGCGGATCCAACCCAGGCCCGCCTCCGCCGAATGTCGAGGTTGCGGAGATCACGCTCCTCTTCATGGGCAACAGCCACACGTCCTTCAACGACCTGCCGGGAATGGTCGCCCAGATGGTCCGCGCAGCGCGTCCCGGGAGAACCGTGGCGTACCAGGAAGCGCCGCAATGGATGTTCCTCGAGGAGCGGGCGACGCACGCCCCCTCTCTCGAGCTGCTGCGCGAGCGCAATTGGACCTACGTGGTCCTCCAGGCGCAGAAGTACAGCGCCAGCGGACAGTTCGACTATTCCATCGATGGCGCCCTGGCGCTGGTGCGCGCCGCGCGCACCGCCCACGCCCTGCCGATCCTGTTTCCGGAGTGGCCCCGGCGCGGCGTGCCCGAGACCCAACGCATCTACGACCTGCACGTGTCCATCGCACAGCGCACGCCCGCGTGCGTGGCGCCGGTCGGTCAGGCCTGGGACCTCGCCCTCGCACGCCATCCGACGCTCGTCCTGCATGCCGATGACGGGAACCACTCGGCGCCTGCCGGGGCATTCCTCGCCGCGCTGGTCATCGCCACCACGATGACGAGCCTCTCCCCGAACCAGCTGCCATTCCTGCCGGGCTTCGGCGTGGGGGCGGACGTTCAGGCGCAGCTGCGCAGCGTTGCCGCGGAGACGGTGCTGGTGTATCAGCCGCGGCAGTGGTGCCCGTCCGATCCCTGAGCCTTCAGGACGATGCGGCGAAGCGCTCCAGGTGATGATCGGCGTCCCCGAACTGCTGCGCGATCACGGTGAGCCGGCGGAAGGTGTGGCTCACCTTGAGCTCCTCGGTCATTCCCATGCCGCCGTGGAGCTGGACCGCCTCCTGGCTCACGTGGCGGCAGGCGTCCGCGATCTTGATCTTCGCCGCGGAAACCGCGTGCCGTCGCTCGGCGGGGCTCGGCGCGGCGTCGACGACCGTGCAGGCGAGGCTCGCCATCGATCGCGCCTGCTCGTAGGTGATCATCATGTCGACCATGCGGTGCTGCAGGGCCTGGAAGCTGCCGATCGCCACGCCGAACTGCTTGCGGGACTTGAGGTATTCGAGCGTCGCTTCGTTGGCGTAGCGGATCGCGCCCACCGCCTCGGCGCATACCAGCGCGGTGGCGAAGTCGACCACGCCTTCGATCACCCCGAGCGCCTCACCCTCGGCACCGAGCCGCGCGCCGGAATCGACATGCACGCCGTCGAAGCGCAGGTCGCATGCGCGCTGGCCGTCGAGGGTTCGGTACGGGGTCATCACGAGGCCCTGCGCCTTCGCATCGACCAGCAGCAGGGTGATGCCGTGCGCGTCTGCCTCTGCGCCCGAAGTGCGCACCGAGACGGCGATGCGGTCGGCGAAGGGCCCCCCGGTTACCACGCGCTTGGTCCCGTCGATCACGTATCCGCCGCCCTCGCTGCGCGCGCGAGTCGCCACGCGAGCGAGGTCGTAACGCGAACCCTCCTCGGTCGAAGCGAAGGCGAGCTTCATCGCACCCTCGGCCACCGCCGGAAGGGTCGCAGCGCGTTGCGCGGCACTGCCCGCCCGGGCGATGAGCTGCGCGCCCAAGCCCACGGTCGGCAGGTAGGGCTCGACCACGAGCGCCTCGCCGATGACCTCCATCACCCCCATCAAATCCACGGCGCCGCCACCATAGCCCCCGGCGTCCTCGGGCAGCGGCAGCCCGAGCAGGCCCATCTCGGCGAACGTCCGCCAGACCGATGCGCTCATTCCTTCGGCGGACGCGAGGATGCGCTTGCGCGTGTCGAACGCGTAATCGCGCGCGGCGAAGCGCCGCACCGACTCTCCCAGGAGCTGCTGCTCTTCGCTGAGGTCGAAGTTCATCGCTAGAGACCGAGGCCCATCTTGGCGATGATGTTGCGCTGGATCTCGTTGGATCCCGCGTAGATCGAGGTCTTGCGAAAGTTACAGTAGCGCGGGGCGAAGCCCGCCGTATAGAGGTCGAAATCGGGCGCATCGCCGAGGGGGGCGAACGGCTGCGCGAGCGGCCCCGCGGCCTGCATCATCAGCTCGGTCAGCATCTGCTGGATCTCGGTGCCGCGGATCTTCAGCATCGAGACCTCGGCGCCGGGTGCCCGACCGCCCCGCAGCTGGTCGAGGAAGCGCAGGTTGGTGATCGACAGCGCGGTGAGCTCCACCTCGAGGCGCGTGAGACGGTCGCGGAAGCGCGGGTCTTCGAGGAGCGTACGACCGCCCTTGCCTTGGCGGCCGGCATATTCCTTGAGGCGCTCCAGCTCGCGCCGCGACGTCCCGATCCGCGCGGTGTTGAGGCGCTCGTGCGACAGCAGGTACTTCGCCACCACCCACCCCTTGCCTTCGTCGTGCACGCGGTTTCCCATGGGCACGCGCACGTCGTCGAAGAACACCTCGTTAACCTCGTGGCCCCCATCCATCAGCATCAGCGGGCGCACCGTGATGCCGGGCGTTTTCATGTCCACCAGGAGGAAGGAGATTCCCTCCTGCTTCTTTTCCTGGGCGTCTCCGGTGCGCACCAGGCAGAAGATCCAGTCGGCATAGTGTGCGAGCGTGGTCCAGGTCTTCTGGCCGTTCACGATGTAGTGGTCGCCGTCGCGAATCGCGCGCGTCTTGAGCGAGGCGAGGTCCGATCCGGACCCGGGCTCCGAATAGCCCTGGCACCAGAAATCCTCTCCGTGGTAGATGCGTGGCAGGAATCGCGCCTTTTGCGCCTCCGAGCCGAAGCGGATCAGGACCGGGCCGCACATCGCGAGCCCGAAAGGCACGAGGGGCGGGGAGCCCGCGTACCCGCACTCCTCGTCGAAGATGTAGCGCAGCACGGGGCTCCAGTCGTTTCCCCCCCACTGTTGCGGCCAGGCCGGCGCGATCCAGCCCTGGCGAGCGAGGATGCGATGCCAGCGCAGCAGCTCCTCGCGCGTGAAGTGATCGTAGTCCACCACCTTCTCCCGCAGCTCTGCGGGCAGGTTTTCGCGCAGCCAGCCGCGCACCATGTCGCGGAACGCCACCTCGCCGGCGGAATAATTCAAGTCCATGGCACAAGTCTAGCCGGTGTAAGCTGGCTCGTCCCCGGTCGGAGGTTGCATGCGCCCCTGGAAATCCTGCGTCGCGCTCCTCGTGTCCGCCGCTGCCCTGGCGGCTGCTGCGCAATCGAGCGCCCCGTACCCGTCGCGCCCGATCAAATGGATCGTTCCCTACCCGCCGGGCGGCATCACCGACTCCGTGACGCGCCTGGTCACCCAACGCGTGCAGGACGCCCTCGGGCAACCGATCGTGATCGAGAACAAGCCCGGCGCGAACAGCATCGTCGGCGCCGACCTCGCCGCCAAGAGTCCCGCCGACGGCTATACGGTGCTCACGGTGATCGCCGCGCACGCGGCGAACGCGACGCTCTACTCCGGCAAGCTGCCGTTCGACAGCGTGAAGAGCTTCACGCCCGTGTCGCTGGTGGCCTCCGCCCCCCTGATCCTCACGGTGAATAACGACTTCCCCGCGAAGGATGCACGCGAGTTCATCGCCTACGCGCGCGCCAATCCGGGGAAGATCTCCTACGCCACCAGCGGGATTGGTTCGGCCTCCCACCTGACCACGGAGCTCCTGCAGCAGACCGCCGGCATCCGCATGGTCCACGTTCCCTACAAGGGCACCGGCCCCGCGGTCGCGGCGCTCATCGCGGGCGACATCCACATGATGGTCGATGTGCCGAGCTCGATGATGCCGCAGGTGCGCGGCGGCAAGATACGCGCGATCGCGATGTTCGCGGCGCAGCGGGTGGCGGCGGCCTCCGAGGTTCCGACGCTCGCCGAAAGCGGCGGTCCCGCCATCGAGGGCTCCACCTGGGTGATGTTCATGGCTCCCGCGGGCACGCCGCGCGAAGCGGTGAATCGCCTTGCCGCGGAGGTCGGCAGGACGATGGCGGGCGCGGAGCTGCGCAACCGGCTCGAGCAGCTCGGCATCGAGCCGCTCGGCACCACGCCCGAGCAGGCGGCGCGCTTCCTCGACGACGAGATCGCCAAGTGGGCGAAAGTCATTACCACCGCCGGCGTCAAGGCGGAACAATAATTCCGGAGGAGTGACCGATGAACTGGATGCAACGCGCCGCGGCTGCGGCAGGAAGCGCGCTGGCCCTGTGCGCCGTGCCCTCGTTCGCGCAGGAGTTTCCCAGCCGGCCGATCACGCTCATCTGTCCGTGGCCCGCCGGGGGCTCGACCGACACGCACCTGCGCAAGTTCGCGCAGATCGCGGCGAAGTATCTCGGCCAGCCGGTGATCGTGGAGAACCGGCCGGGCGCGGGCGGAATGCTCGGCCCTGCCGGGATGGCCAGCACCGCCAAGCCCGACGGCTACACGCTCTCGCAACAGACCGTGAGCGCATTCCGCCAGCCCTATATCCAGAAAGTGGAATGGGATCCGCTGCGCGACTTCACTTACATCATCGGCATCAGCGGCTACACGTTCGGCGTCGTCGTGAAGGCCGACTCGCCGATCGCGACCTTCGCGGATTTCGTCGCCTATGCGAAGGCCAATCCCGGCAAGCTCTCGTACGGATCCACCGGCAACGGCACGAGCCCGCACCTGCTCATGGAGGAGGTCGCCTCGAAGACCGGCATCGAGCTGCTGCACGTGCCGTTCAAGGGCAACGCCGACTCGACGCAGGCGCTGATGGGAGGGCATGTGATGGCGCAGTCCGATGCCACCGGGTGGGGCAAGTTCGTCGATGCCGGGACCTTCCGGCTGCTGGTCACTTTCGGCGAGCAGCGTGCGCGCTGGAACGCGCCGACCGCCAAGGAGCTGGGGTACGACGTGGTGTCCTACTCGCCGTATGGAATCGTGGGGCCGAAGGCGATGGATCCGAGGGTGGTGAAGATCCTCCACGACGCATTCAAGAAGACGATCGACGATCCCGAGCACGAGAAGCTGCTGCAGCAGCTCGACCAGGTGTACTGGTACAAGTCGACCGATGACTACAGCAAGTGGGCGCGCGAGGCTTTCGCCGCCGAGCGTGCGACTATCGAGCGCGCCGGGCTGCTGATGAAATGACCCAATCGAGGAGATGACCATGGAAAGAACGAACCGCAGGGATTTTCTCAAGCAAACCGCGATTGCCAGCGCCGCGGCGATGGGTGCGGGCTGCGCGACGGTATCCGCGCCGATGGCGGACGCGGCGTCGCGCCGACGCGAAGCCGGTCCGATGGCGCGCAACATGACGCTGGTCACGCTCGCACGCGACGGCGGCTACGGCTTGGGCGTGAAGACGCCGCGGGGCATCCTCGACGTGGGTCGCGCCAATGCCATATCCCGCGGCGCGGCGCCCACCAACATCGACGACCTGATTCGCTACGGCGACGGCGGGCTTGGTGGCCTCGTCGCAGCCGCCACATCGGGCAGCGACGGCTCACTGTTTATGGACGAGAGCTCGATCCGCTACGGCCCCTGCGTCACGACCCCGCAGAAGATCGTGTGCGTCGGGCTCAACTATGCGCGCCACGCGCGCGAGACCAACAATCCGATTCCGAAGCTGCCGATCCTTTTCAACAAGTTCAACAACGCGTTGAACTGCCACAACGGGACGGTCAGAGTTTCGGCCATTCCCGCAACCAATTTCGACTACGAGTCCGAGCTCGTGATCGTGATGGGACGCAGGGCGGCGAACGTGGGCGAGGCGGACGCCCTCGCGTACGTATTCGGGTACTGCAACGGCAACGACTTCACCGCGCGCGACCTGCAGAGCCGCAGCAGCCAGTGGATGATCGGCAAGACCTGCGACGGCTTCGGCCTGCTGGGCCCGTACCTGGTCACGGCGGACCAGTGCGATCCCAACAACATGAAGATCGTCGGCACGGTCAACGGCGAGGTGCGCCAGTCGTCGAACACCAACGACATGGTGTTCAACTGCGCGCAGATCGTGAGCTACACCTCCAAGCTGATGACGCTCGAGCCCGGCGACCTGATCTACACCGGCACGCCCGAGGGGGTGATCTCGGGGTATCCGAAGGAAAAGCAGGTGTGGCTCAAGCCCGGCGACAAGCTCACCACCACCATCGGCAACCTCGGGACCCTGCGGTTCGAGCTGACCTGACTCAGGGGGCCGCGAGCTCGAGCTCCGCGCTCGCGGCCACTTCCTGGGTGTCGTTGCGGTAATCCCCGCCCTCGATCACCGCGAAGCGGTCGCCGTCGGCGAGCGCGACCAATCCATGGTGCCAGCACCCGCGGTGCAGGCTCACCCCCTGCCCAGGCGCGGTAATGAATGCGCGCACCGCGTCCCACTGCGGCACCTCCGCGCCCTCGGCCACCACCACGATGAAGCGGTGCAGCCCCAGCGGAAGGAATACCTGCGCCGCCTGCCGGTGGCGCTCGAGCTTCGCGATGCGCAACGGAAACCCGCGCGCCTGCGCGACGTAGATGCCCACGACGGGGTCGCGTCCCGGGGCCCTGAGATCGAGCGCGGCGAGGTCGGAAAACCTCTGCGTCGTGCAGTCGTTGATCGCCTCGGCCGTGCGGCCCGCGGTGTCGATCACGCTGCCGAACGTCACGAAGGCGCGGGACTCGAGCGGCTGCGGCTGGATCCGGCGCATCAGAAATCCAGTCCCAGCCACTGGCGCACCTGCTCGTGCAGGTCGCCCTCGAAATCCTCGCGTCCGCCCGCCGCAGTGATGCGCCCGAGGCTCAGGACGTGGATGCGATCCGACATCTTCACCACGCGGCGCACATTGTGGTCGATCAGCAGGATGCCCATGCCCGATTGCGCGAAGCGCTCGATCCAGCCGAACACCTCCTCGGCGAGAATCGGCGCGAGCCCGATGCTGGGCTCGTCGATGAGGCACAGGCGCGGGTGTTGCAGCCACGCCTTGGCGAATTCCAGCTGCTTCTGCTGGCCGCCCGAGAGGTCGCCCGCCTGCGCACGGCGCCGCTCCTTCAGTGCCGGAAAGATGCCCTGGACCTCCTCGAAGCGCTGCGCGAGCACGGCGGCGAACTTGCGCGCGCGCCCCTGCAGCGGCAGCAGCAGGTTCTCCTCGACCGTGAGGTAGGGGAAGAGGCTCGACTCCTGCGGAATGCAGCAGATGTCGCGATCGATCAGCCGGTGCGGGTCGATGCCGTTGATGGCCTCGCCGAGGTACTCGATGCGGCCCGCCTTCGGAGCCAGGAAGCCGCAGATCGTCTTGATCACGGTGGACTTGCCCGCGCCGTTCAGGCCGATCAGGCCGCTCACCTGCCCGGCGTGCACTGCGAGCGAGACGTCGCGCAGCACATCGATATCCTGCGCGTAGCCCGCGGTCACGTTGTCGACGTTGAGGAGCAGCTCATGCATGGCTGCCGCTTCCCAGGTACGCCTCGATCACCGCGCGGTCCTTGAGCACCTCGCGCGTCACGCCGACGGCGATGAGGCGCCCGGCGTTCATGCACGCCGCGCGGTGGCAAAGCTCCACCACGATCGGCATGTCGTGGCTCACCACCAGGAAAGTGTGGCCCTGCGCGTTGCGGCTGCGAATGAACCTCGCCATGGTCTCACGCATGACCGGGTGCACGGCCGCGAACGGCTCGTCGAGCAGCGCGATACGCGGCGGCTCCATGAAGCACATGCCGAATTCGAGCAGCTTTCGCTGCCCACCGGACAGCTGGCCCGCATCGAGGTAGCGCACGGCATCGAGCGTGAGCTCTTCCAGCAAGGCCGTCGCCCGTCCGGCCGACTCGGCCTCGCCGAGGCCGCGCGCGAGCCCGGCGGTCAGCAAGTTGTCGAACGCGCAGATGCGCGGAAACACGCGCGTCATCTGGAACATGCGCAGCAGCCCGCGGCGTGCGAGCGCAGCCGGCTGCATGCGCGTCACCTCTTCGGCCGCCAGCCACACGCGCCCACGATCGGGGGCGAGGAAGCCCGACAGCATGTTGAGGGCCGTGGTCTTGCCCGAGCCGTTGGGGCCGATGAGCCCGAGGATCTCGCCCGGTTCGACGGTGAGCGCAAGGTCCTCGACGGCCGCCACGCCACCGAAGTGCTTGGTGAGTCCCTCGGTACGAAGCAGGCTCATCGGCGCGTGGCGATGCCCCAGAGGCCCGCGCGGAAGAAGCGTGCGAATATGATCACCGCGAGCGAGAAGACGATCAGCTGGATGCCGCCGAACTCGCGCAGCCATTCCGAGGTGAGATACACCAACAACGCGCCCACCACGGGCCCGGTGAGTGTCCCCATGCCGCCGATCACGACCATCGCGATCACCAGGCCGGTCTGCAGCAGCAGCCCCAGCTCGGGACTCACCAGCTGGCTGAAGGTGCCGTAGAGCGAGCCCGCGAGGCCGCAGATTGCGCACGAAAGCGCGAAGGCGAAGGTCTTGTAGCGCACGACCGGGATGCCGCGGCTCTCGGCCCCGGTCTCGTCGTCGCGGATCGCCAGCCAGAAACGTCCCGCCTTGCCGCGCATGAGACGGTAGAGCCCGGCGAGCGTCAGCAACAGGACCCCAAGGAAGAGGTAGTAGTAGCCCACGCGGCTCTGCATGAGCGCGGGCACGTTGAGCCCCTGGTCGCCGCGTGTGAAGTTGTGCGAGTTGTACACGATGACGCGTGCGATCTCGGCGAACGACAGCGTGGTGAGCGCCAGATACGGCCCCTTCAGGCGAAGCACGATGCGACCCAGGAGGAAGCCGAGCAGCGCGGTCGCCGCGATGGCGGCGGGAATGCCGATCGCGAGCGGGGCCTTGAGGTGGTAGTCCAGCAGCGCCGTGGCGTAGGCGCCCAGCATGGCGAATGCCGCCGGAGCTAGCGAAAACTGCCCGGTGAATCCGGCGAGCAGGTTCCAGCCGAGCGCGATCAACGCAAAATAGATGCTCACGATGAGGATGCCGAGCGTGTACGGCGAGCTCACGAATAGCGGAACCGCCGCGAGCAACGCGACGACGGCGAGCGCCGCACGGAAGTCGGTGCGCAGGCGATTGGCCCACAGGTTGCGCGCGTCGCTCACACTTCACGCCCCTTCTCGCCGACGAGGCCCTGCGGACGCAAGATCAGCACGAGGATCAGGATCAGCAGCCCGAAGGCGTCGCGGTAGTCGTACGAAACGTACACCGCGAAGAACGATTCGAGGACGCCGAGCAGGAGTGCCGCGATCATCGCACCCCAGATCGATCCCATCCCGCCCAGCACCACGATGACGTACGACTTGATCGCCGGGAAGGCGCCTACGTCGGGCGACGGGTTGATGAGCGGAGCGAGGAGAGCGCCCGCGAGCGCCGCGAGCAGGCCCGAGATCGCGAAGATGAGGGCCGTGGTGCGCGTCGCGTCGATGCCGGCGAGCGAGGCGCCGAGGCGGTTCTGCGCGACCGCCTGGATCTGCCGCCCCCACAGCGAACGCTTGATGAAGATCGCGAGCCCGGTGAGCAGCGCAATCGAGATGCCGGCGGCGATGAGCTTCTGCCCGTTCATCATCACTGGACCGAGGGCAAAGCGCGATGTCTCGATCAGCGGCGGGCCGCGAAACGGATAGGGGCCGACGAACTTGTCGACCAGGTTGATGAGCAGCAGCGACAGGCCGAAGGTCACGACCACCGCGTACTCGTCCTTCATGATGCTCCAGCTCCCGTAGCCTACGTACAGGGGCCGCATCAGCAATCGCTCCACGAGCGCCCCGAGGGCGGCTCCGGCCACCGCGGCCATCGGCAGCGCGAGCCACGGCGAGACGCCCAGCTTCGTCGCCACCAGGACGTAGGTGTAGGCGCCTACCATGTAGAACTCGCCGTGCGCGAAGTTCACCACCTTGAGCACGCCGAAGATCATCGCCAGGCCCACCGCCATCAACGCGTAGAAGAGGCCGAAGATGAGCCCGTTGACGAGGAGGTCTAGCGCGAGCATGGCGACACGAGCTCCAGCCGCTGCGCGATCGAGAGCACCCGCCAGTCGTCGCCGAGCCGGCCGACGAGCTGGATCGAGATCGGCAAGCCGTCCTTCGATATCGACCACGGGATCGAGATCGCCGGAAGCCCCGCGAGATTGAAGGGCTGCGTGAAGTTGGTGACGCCCGTGTGCAGCGCGTAGGACTTGCCGCCGATGGCGACGCACGCTTCGCCCACGGGCGGGGGCGGCATGCGCATGGTGGGGCAGACGAGGACATCCGCGCCGGCGAGCGCCGCCTCCATTCCAGCAGCGAGCACGCTGCGCAACCGCTGCGCCTTCAGGTACCAGTGGCTGGGGAAGAACAGTCCCATCTCGAGGCGCATGCGCACCTCGTCGCCGAAATCGTTTCCCCGCTCGCGCAGCCGGTCGGCGTGGAACGCCGTCGCTTCGGCGGCAATGGTGACGAGCAGGAGCGCGGGCGAGAGTTCCGCGCCCGGCACGGACGCTTCGCCGCAGCGCGCGCCATCGCTGGCGAGCGCCGCCATCGCATCGCGGAGCGCGGCGGCGACCTCCGCATCGAGGGGCTCGGCGAAGTAACCTCCGAGCCGCGCCGCCCGCACGCCGGAAAGATCGCGCCGCACCCAGCGCGGCATCGCCTCGAGTCCCAGCATGGCTGCGAACATCGCCGCGCTGTCGTCGACGCTGCGCGTGATAGGGCCCACGTGGTCGAGCGAGGCGGCGAGGTCGATCACGCCCTGGCGCGGGAGCGCGTCGTAGCTCGGCTTGAAGCCGACGACGCCGCAGCACGCCGCCGGCACGCGGATCGACCCGCCGGTGTCGGTGCCGGTGGCGTGGCGCACGATGCCGCCGGCGACGGCCGCCGCCGATCCGCCGCTCGAGCCGCCGGGGATGCGCGAGGCAGCCGCCGGGTTCACGACGCGGCCGAAATGCGGGTTGTCGCTGGTGACCCCGTAGGCGAACTCGTGGAGGTTGGCGAGGCCGACGACCACCGCGCCCGCGCGCTTCATCCGCGCAACGACCTCGGCATCGCGCGTCGCCACCTCGCGTCCCATCGCCTTGCCGCCGCCGCTGAGCGGCATGCCCGCGACTTTCATCAGGTCCTTCACCACGATGGGTACGCCGGCGAGAATGCCGCGGCCCGCTGGAACGAGCCGCTCGGGAAGGAACGTGAAAGCGTTGAGCGGTGCGCTGGCGTGCGCCTTGGCCAGCGCTTCAGCCGGATCGATCGGCCGCGAACGCTCACCGCAGGAGACGCCATCCGCGGGCGCCAGCGTCGCGGGTCGCGCGACGTACTGCGGCGCGTCGGGAACGCGCGCCGCCCGGAAGGCCTCGATCTCCGGGCGGTTGACCTCGAGGCGCTGCAGCCATTGCGCGGCGCGCTCGCCATGGCCGTAGCCCTGCCAATCGGCGAGGCCGATCAGCGCGTCACGCAACTCCACCGGCGATCACTTCGGTTTCTGGAGTTTGTCCACCGCGAGGGGTTTTCCCGGCTCCTGGACGAGGTTCGATTTCGAGATCGCCTGGTTCACGTCGGTGAGCTGGAAGGCGACGTACGGGATCTCCACCCACTGCTGGTAGCCGATGCCCTGCTCCTTGCCGAACTCGAACGGCCCGCGCACCCCGGAGAACTTGATGCTCTGCAGCGCCTTGGTGATCGCCTTGGGATCGGTGCTCTTCGCCTGCTTGATCGCCTCGACGATGAGCAGCAGCGAGTCCGCAGACTGGAAGATGAGGCGGTTGGGCTCGCCCTTGGTGCGCTTGGTGTATTCCGCGGCCACCTCCTTGCCGATCGGCGGCACGTTCATCGACGGGTGGTAGAGACCGAACGACAGCATGTACTTGCCCGCGTCCTTCACGTTCTGCCAGAAGTCGGGGTAGTCGGCGATGCCCGCGCCGTCGTAGAACCACGTCTTGGCGCTGGGCGCGACACCCTGCTCGTAGAGCTGGTTCATCAGGATGTAGGCCGCCGGCGGCAGCATCATCGTCGCGATCATGTCGGGCGGGTTGGCCCGCAGCGCGAGCACGGCCGGCGTGAAGTCCTTGCCCGCGCGGTCGAGGGTCTCGTACTTGTACTGCACGTTTGGCGCCTTCGCCTTGAGCTGGTCGCCGAGCGCCTTCGCCTGGCCGATGCCGTAATCGGTGTTCTCGCAGAACGCGACGACGCTCTTCACGCCCATGGCCGCGATCGTCTCTGCCATCGCCGTGGCGACGCGCGAGTTGTAGTTGGACGGATTGAAGACTTCCGCGTAGCCCTTCTTGCGGATGTCGTCCGACCAGCAGTTGGTGTTCACGTACGGCACCTCGTAGCGGTGCGCGACCTCGATCTCAGCGAGGCACACCGAGCTCTGGTGGCCGCCGGTAACCGCGACGACCTTGTCGCGGGTGATGAGCTTCTCGGCCGCCGCGCGCCCCTTCTCGGGCACGCCCTGGTTGTCCTCGTAGACCAGCTTGATCGGCCGGCCGAGCACCCCGCCGCGGGCGTTGATCATGTCCTTCATGATCTCGACCCCGTCCTTCACCTGCACGCCCTGGACCACGGATCCGGGCGGCGATTGCGCGATGCTGATACCGATGGCGATGGGTTCCTGTGCCACGGCGGGTGCCGCGACGAGCACGGCGGCGAGCGCCAGCAGGGAAGTAAGCTTCATGGGAAGTCTCCTCGCGAATGGGTGTTCTGGAAGCTGCCTCGAGCGGGCAGGAGGCCAATATACCCCCGGGCGACATCGACAAGAAACCCCCAGAAAATCAATGGGGATGAGGGGGGTTCTCGGGTATAATCCCTGCTCAGGTGACCGTGGCGTCTCATCCGGTTAGCGCCCCCCACCGATTCGCGGCCGCGACGACGTCTTGTTCGCAAGGGATCTGAAGATCCCACCCCTCGAATTTCCCTCAAGCACGATTTCATCTGCCTGAACCGGTTTCGAAGGCAAGTCCTTCGGAGGCCGATCCTGTTCAGGAGATTGTCATAAGCACGTCCTTCGAAAGCCTCGGGCTCCTCCCCGAGCTGCTTCGCGCCGTCGCGGAGCAAGGCTATACGGAAACCACCCCCATCCAGGCGCAAGCGATCCCCGTGATCCTCTCGGGCCGCGACCTTCTGGGCGCCGCGCAGACCGGTACTGGAAAGACCGCCGGCTTCGCCCTTCCGCTGCTGCAGCGCCTGGCCCCCCTGGCGACCAAGAGCTTCTCGCCCGCGCTGCACCCGGTGCGCTGCCTGATCCTCACGCCGACCCGCGAGCTCGCGATCCAGGTCCACGAGAGCGTGCGGACCTACGGCAAGCACGTGCCGCTGCGCTCCTTCTGCGTCTATGGCGGCATCAACATCAATCCGCAGATCGAGGAGCTGAAGCGCGGCGTCGAGATCCTGGTCGCGACTCCCGGGCGCCTGCTCGACCTGGTCGGGCAAAAGGCCGTGAACCTCGGCAAGGTGCAGATCCTCGTCCTCGACGAAGCCGACCGCATGCTCGACATGGGCTTCATCCCCGACATCAAGCGCATCATCGCGCTGCTGCCGCCGATGCGC
>JANMYH010000392.1:0-3390 GCA_031381925.1 Burkholderiales bacterium
GTAGCGGTCGGTCGCCCCGTTGTACATGCCGAAGTCGTCGTTGGTCCTGAGGCCATCGGCCGCGGTGCCCGGATTGTCGTAGGCGACGTTGGGCGCCAGGCGCACGCGGCGCTGGCCGGGGTTGTAGGTCCACGCGCTGCGCGGCTCCTTGGTCTGGTCCACCGTCTCGTGCACCAGCAGGATCTGCCCCGCGAGGCGGGCCGGCGCGGTGGTGTTCTGCACGTAGTTCAGGACCTTGTTCGCCTCGCGCTGGGCGGGGGTCTTGGAGAGGTTGCCGTACGAGAAGTCGTACTCGTACTCGAACTTCACCAGCGCGTAGTCACCGCCCCGGGTGACCGCGGCCTGCGACCAGTGCATCGCGAAGGTATCGCCCCGGTAGCGCAGCAGCGAATTCCAGATCGCCTCGTTGCCGTCCTTGGGGATCGGGAACGGGATGCCCCCCATGCAGCCTACGACGCCGTTGCCGCCAGGCGCGAGCGTCGCCTTCGCCGCACACTCGCGCGTCTCCTTGTAGTGCCCTTCGGGTGCGGACGCGCTGCGGCGGGTGGGATACACGATCATCTTGTAGGTGGGGTACTTCTTGAGCATCGCCATCTGCCCGTCCGTCAGCATCGCCTTGTACTGGTCGGCGTTCGCCCCGGTGATCGTGAGGGTCGCGCGGTCGGCGGCGTACGGGTCCGGATAGAACGCTCCCGGCACGTAACCCGCGACCGGGCGCGTGATGCCGCCGTCCCACGCAGGGATCGTCCCCGCGGCATTGGCGGCCTTCTCGCCGCCGAGCGGGGTCAGCGCCGCGCCGAGCTTGGCGATGTCCGCGCTCGACATCTCCGCCGCAGCGGGGACGGCGAACAGGCCGGCGACCGCGAGAACTACCAATTTCTTCGACATGGGTACTCCTCCGTTGATTTTTTGATCCTCTCCCTCTCCCTCGGGCGCCAGCAAAGAACCTGGCGTGGGAATAGAGGGCCGGGGAGAGGGGGCTGCCTAGAACGAATAGCTGACGCTTACCGAATAGAAGTCGCGGTCCCTCAGCGGGTTGGCCGAGGAGCAGAAGCTTGCCGACTGGCCCGCCGGAATCGTGGCGCCGGGGTTGGGCACATCGGTGCCGCAGTAGGTGCGCCCGCCCGAGTACTGGGTGTACTGCGCATCGACCAGCCACTTGCGCTGGTAATCCCACGTGATTCCGCCCGATTGCGACTTGACGCCCTGGTTGAAGTTGGGTCCCACGCCCTTCACGTCGTGCGCGAACGCGTAACGCGGGGAGAGCGTGCCGCCGAAGAGCGCGTTGGCGTACTCGAGGCGCGCGGCGAGCCGGTAGCCCCACGAGAACTCGGTGAGGAAGCCATCCGTCTGCACCGCGTTGTTGCTCGAAAGCGCGGCGCCAAAGGCCGTTGCCGGCAGGAACACCGCGGGGCCGTTGAACTTGATGCCGGGGGGCAGGTTGTGGAACCAGTTGAACCCGGCTTCACCCACCAACACCAATTGCTGGGCCCCGATCAGGTTGGGCCACGACTTGGTGCCCGTCATCTGGAACTGGCTCGCCTTCACCCGCTTCCAGCCCTGCATGTAAGTGCCGTCGGGAATGAGCGCGGCCGAGGTGGCGCCGGTCGGCGCACCCGGGATCTGCGTGAAGCCGGTGTTGAGGTTCGGCAGGCCCAGGGAGGCGAGCAGCAGCTCGGGGGTGGCGAATTGGAGCGGCAGGTTCGGGCGGTAGGAGTACTCGCCCTGGAACGCCACGCCCCCCGGACCCTGGGTGCTGAAGCTCAGGCCGTACAGGCGAATGTCCTCGGGATACTCGGCGAAGTAGTTCGCGGTCCCGGTGGTGCACAGCGCGCGCAACGAAGTCACCGTTTGGGCGGCGGCGCAGATGGGCGCCACGAACGGCGTGCCGGTGATAGCCGAGGTCGTCGTGCCCTTGATGCCGGAGAAGAGCGGAGTCCGGCTGTGGTAATTCATGAAGTACACGCCGAACTCGGTGTTGTTCAGCTGGTGCGCGAGGTAGCGCAGCGCGAGGCCGTACTGCCCGTCATCGCTCGGATTGCGATCCGCGGAGCGCGGGGCCCAGAACGAGGCGGCGGAGTTGAAGGGACCCAGGAGGGCGGCTGCGCCGGTGGCGATGGGACCGAGCGCAGGCAGCGGCGGCACCGGGTTGCCCGGCACGAAATGCTGGTCCTGCCGGCGTCCGAAGGAGAGGATCACCCGGTCGGCATCGTCGGAGGCGAAGTCGTTGCTCGAGAAGTAGGAGCCGCGCGGATCGATGCGGGTCTTGTCGTGGTTGGTGAGGTAGAAGCCCTCGAGGGTCGCGCTCTTGGTGAGCTCCTGGCTCGCCCAGATGCCCGTCGTCGGGATGAGCGCTTCCTTCAGCTCCGAGCCCGGTACGCGCAGCTTGGAGACTTCGATCCCGTTGATCACGTTGATGCCGTTGGGGATGAAGGTGCTCTCGCCCCAGCTGATCACCTGGCGGCCGATGCGAACGCGCAGGTTCTTGCCCATCGGCTCGAAGTTGGCGAACACGAATCCGTCGAGGCCGACCACGTTCTTGCCGAGGCGGTCGCGGCCCGTGGGACCCAGCTTGTCGCTGTCGTGGAGGTCGATATCGTAGAAGGCGCTCCCGCGGCCGAAGAAGCCGAAGTTGCGCCACTTGACCTCGGTGTCCACCGTGGCCTTGAACACGTTCGCGAAGGGCTTGCCCTTCTCGAAGTTCAGGTCGCCGTCGTCCTCGTTCACCGAGCGCGCCGTGCCGCCGTTGGCGATGCCAATGAGCTCGGGATCGCGCCCGGAGGCGCGCACCGACACCCCGTAGCTCAACGTCGTATCGACGCTGGCGCGGATTCCGTTGGGCAGCTCGAACAGCAGGGCGTGGGCGGGGACGGCGCCCAGCAAGGCGACTGCCGCGGCAAGGGGCTTCAGTTTCATCGGTACTCCTCCTGAGTTTTATATGTGTTCTTTGACTGGCGGTATTGTGCCTCAAACCATCGATTCGAACAGCCCGGCCGCCCCCATCCCGGTGCCGATGCACATCGTCACCATCCCGTACTTGCCCCGGGTGCGCTGCAGGCCGTGGACCAGGGTCGCCGTGCGCACCGCCCCGGTGGCCCCCAGGGGGTGGCCCAACGCGATCGCCCCACCCTGCGGATTGACCTTGGACGGATCCAGGCCGAGCTCGCGGATGACGGCGAGCGCCTGGGCGGCGAACGCCTCGTTCAGCTCGATCCAGTCGAGGTCGTCCTGCTTGACGCCGGTCGCCGCCAGGACCTTCGGGATCGCCTTGATCGGGCCGATTCCCATGATCTCGGGGGGTACGCCCGCCACGGCGAACCCGGCGAACCGGGCGAGCGGCTTCACGCCGTATTTCTTCATCGCGCGCTCGCTCATGAGCACCACCGCGGC
>JANMYH010000400.1:0-6024 GCA_031381925.1 Burkholderiales bacterium
CCGCATCGCCCACCGGGTAATCCATGTTGGCGAACATGAAGTCCTGCCACACGAGGATTCCCAGCTCGTCGCACAACGCGTAGAAGTCGTCCGACTCGTAAGTCATCGTGCCGCCGATCCGCAGCATGTTCACGCCGGCATCGCGCGCGCCCTCGAGGATCGCGCGCAGCCGATCGGTGTCGGTGCGCAGCCGCAGGATGTCGGCGGTCGTCCATACGGCGCCGCGGCAGAAGACCGGCACGCCATTCACGCTGAAACGCACCTGGCCCTGGCTCGTATCGACGGCGACGGCCTTGAAGCCGATCGAGCCGCAATCGTGCGCAACGAGCTGGCCGTCGACCTCGATTTCAAGGCGGCAGCCGAGCAGCTCGGGAGCGCCGTGCGTGTGGGGCCACCAGAGCGGGGCGTCGTCGATCGCGAGGGCGCCGCTCACGGTGCCGTCCCGGATGTCGAGATTGCAGGTGAACTCGCCCACGCGCAGCCGTGCGCGTTCGATCGCGGAACCGCTGAGCGCCTCGGCCTGCGCGCGGATGCGCACCTGCCCACGGGAGCCTTCGGCCCACGCGTTGAGGCAGACGTTCGCGATCGACACCCGCTCGGCGCTTTCGAGCACGACGGCACCCCACGGGCCGACCGGATCGATCGCCGGCGTCCACGCGGGCATGCGTCCGAGAAGGGTCGTGCGCGCCCAGCGCAGGTTCTGCCGCGCGACGAGCGCGGTCTTCCAGCGCGGCCGCGGGCGCCGGGCGGCGAGCGCCGCGTCGAGGGAGCGAAAGGCGATCGCCAGCTGGTTCTGCGGTTGGAGGAGCGCGGTCACGTCGACCGTGTAGGCGCGAAACATGTTGCGCGCGTCGAGGATCAGGGTTCCGTTGAGCCATACGTGGGCCAGGGTCGCGAGGCCGTCGAAACGCAGCTCGTGGCGCGTGCCCCCAGGGAGTGGAACGTGGGGCGATCCCGAATTCGGCGCCGGAAAGTCGACCCGGTACCACCAGTCGTCGGCGTCGTAGGCCGCGGGCGCTTCCAGGTCGCCATGGATCGCTGCGGCCACGGTTCCCGGCACGCACGCCGCCACCCAGTCGAGCGGGAATCCGGCGAGGGCGCCCGGCGTTTCGCAGGCGCCGGCTGGGGTGCGCGCGAGCTTCCAGCCGCTGTCGAGCGCGCGCGTGCTGATCGCGGCGAGCGCGGCGCGGGTGTCGGGCGGCAGTTTGGTCATGGAGTCATCCGAAGCGGGCCCGCAGGCCGCCGAGTGCGATGTCCCACTGGCCGCCCATCGCGTCGAGCGGGGCGAGGTCGAGCGGCTTCGCGCGCGCCATGCTGCGCGCGAGCTGGAACTGGAACGCCTTGGCACCCTCGGCGATGCCGCGGAACGCCTGCGCCGTCCCCTCGAGGCCCGCGATGCCGCGCTCGCCCAGCCAGCGCACGTAGGTCTCGGCGAGCTCGAAGCAGGCGCCGTACTGGCGCAGCGTCGCAAACGAATACTTGTGGAACCGCGCGATGTCCTCGCCCATCAGGTCCACGAGGTCGCGCGCGAAGCGCGCCTTGAAGCGCGCGAACGGGTTGTCGGCCGGGGCGCGTCCGAGGTGGGCGCGCAGCAATTCGAGCGAGCTCTCCACCAGCGCCGAGTCGCGCGGGGCGGTGAAATCGCGGCGCCATTTCACGAACTCGGCGTACGGAGGCAGCACGCGTTCGTGCGGTGCCCCCTCGAGCTGGAATAGCGCGCGGAAGTCGTCGCCCTCGAGCTCGAAGTAGCCCGCGTTGTGGAAGTAACCCATGCGATTGCGGGAAATGTCGATGTCGTTCACCCCGACCGTCGTCTTCGCATGGGCGAGCCGGTAGGCGGTGCCCGCGGTATCGGGCAAGTAGTACGAATCGAGCTCCACCAGCACCGGGTGTCCCGCTTCGACCTGCTCGGCGACGTGCTCGACCACGGGTTTCCAGATCGCGAGCTCCTGGACGTCGAAGCCGTAGAGGGTGTACAGGTCGCACGTCGGCGGCTTGAAGAACGTCCATTGGTCGCCCTCGAAATCGATGGCGACGGCAAATGGCAGCATCGCCACCGGGTCGTACCCGAGGCCATGCGCCAGCTCGATCAGCAGGTCGGTGTAGCAGTTGGTCTCGGACCAGACACGGTTGTCGCCGTGGATCGCGTGACGACGATAGGTCGCGGGATCGAGGGCGGCGACGTAATGGCGGCCCGGGTCAGTCGAGGGCCAGCACATTGCGCACTTCCCCGGGCCAGCGGGCCAGCTCGAGACCGTGGGCCTTGAAGAGCGCGAGCGCGATGCGCTCGAGGCCGAAGCCCACGCAGGCGCTGTGCGCCACCGCCCCATCGGCGGTCTTGATGTCGAAGGCCACGCCGAAATGGTCCATGTGGTAGTTGCAGGACCCGATCGCGGTCGGCTTCTCGGCCGAGCAGATCGGGATCACGAACTCGAACTTGAGCGCCTGTTCGCGCTGCATCGCCTTCTGCACCTTGCCGCCGCGCCCGAAGAAGGGATCGTTGGCGACCACGGTCTCGACGGCGAGGCCCACGGAATTGAAGATCTCGGCGCCCTTGTCGAGCCAGAACGCGCGGTGCTCGAGCGCGTCGCCCGGCGTGCCCAGGCGCACGAACTCGTGCATGCGGAAGATCTGCATGCGCGCCGGGTCGGGCGAGGGCTCATGGCGGAATGCGTATCCCTGGAGGTCCACGCGGCGCCCGCCCGCGGGCAGGGTCTTCCCGGCGGCCGTGGGATAGAGCGGGTAGCAGATCGCGGGCGTCATCATCACGCGCGCGGCGGCGAGGTCGCGGCTCCAGTCTTCCTTGCGATCGAACTTGCCCAGCAGGTCGCGGTGCCCGCGCTCGTCGCCCACGAAGGTGTGCACCGACCCCATCAGGTCGGGAAAATTGTGGATGTGGTCGATCTGCTCGTACGACGCGCGGTTGAAGATCGGCGGAAAGCGCAGGAGTTCAGGCTGCAGCTTCGCGCCTTCGGCGGCGACGATCGCATCGAAGCGGTCGATCACGTGCTCGAAGTCGCGTCCCCGGCCGTAGAGCCCGGGCACGCCCATGTCGACCAGCAGGCCCGCGGCGATGAGCTCCTGCCGGTAGTCGCCGTACGCGTCGCCCTCGGGTTCGGCGTACAGCGTGTGGTCGTGGACCGGATGGGGCGCGGGAAGGACGCACATCGTTCAGGCCTCCCTCAGGCCGACGTGCATCGTCGCGTTCTGGCCGAGGATGCGGTCGTTGTTCACCATCAGGGCGGCGCCGGTCGCGTCGCGCAGGTGGCGGCCCAGGGTGAGCTTCGAATCGTTGCGGTAGCCGGCGATGCCGCAGATCAGCATCGCCTTCATCACCACCTCGAGGACCTGCTGCGAGCAGGTCAACTTGAGGTTATTCACGCCGATCGAGAACGCGAGGGTCGGCTCGGAGTCGGGATCCGACAGGAGGGCCACGTAGGCTTCGAGCGTCGCGGACACCGAGCACTTCATGAGGCCGAGGGTGAGGTCCGCCTCGGCAAGCCGCGTGGCCGAGATCGGGATCGCACCCGGGGACTTCCGGGCTTCCGCTTTCACCGCGGTGCGCGCCCGGTTGAGGGCGTCGGCCGCGAGCCCCACCCAGAGGGAGGACCAGAGCAGGTGGGCGACCGGATGCTGGGTGCGCCCATGGATGCGGGCATAGGAGTCGGGGAAGATCTGCTCGGCGCGGCCGATGGACTTCAGCTCGAATCCCGGGCTGCAAGTGCCGCGGAAGCCGAGGGTGTCCCATTCGGACAGGCGGCGCAGCAGGCAATCCTCCTTGCGCACCAGGACCAGCACCTGGTCGTGGCGGCCGGCGTCCTCGGCGCGGCGGCAGGTGACGAGGATGGCATCGGCCATCTCGGCATAGGAGATCACCGGCGCCTGCTTCTCGAGGATGAAGTGGTCGTCGACCACCTTGGCGCAGCACAGGCTCGAGCGGACATCGCCGCCGATGCCGAGCTCGGTGGTCGCGGAGGCGAGCAGGTTCTGGCGGGCGACGAGCTCGCGCGCATAGTCGCGGAAGAACGTGGCGCCCAGTCCGTGGTGGACGATGCAGGCCACTTGAATTTGGTGCATCGCGAAGATCATCGCGGTCGAGGCGCAGTACTGGCCGAGCGTCTCGCAGATCCTGGCGACCTGGGTGATCGCGAGGCCCATGCCGCCGAATTCCGCGGGGACGTAGGCCGACAGCAGCCTCTCCGCCTTCAACGCCGCGAACGCTTCGACCGGGAAGCGCGCATCCCGATCGACCTCGATGGCGGCGGGCGCGATCACCTCGCGTCCGACGGCGTGGATGCGGTCGATGAGGGCGGTGAACTCGGTGCGGGTTGCCGGAAGCGACGGGGCGATGGCGAGTTGCGCGGGGCTCACGCCGCCCCCCGCAGCCTTTCCACCGACGCCGCAGCCGGCGCCGTCAGTGGTGTCCCACGCAGCTCCGAGATCGCTGCCGACAAGGCGCGTATGGACTGGAAGGTCCTGCGGCCCAGCATCCGGTCCAGGAACTCGACGTCGAAGTGCTCCTCGAGGGCCAGCATCAGGTTCACCGTCGACAAAGAGGTGAGCCCGGCTGCGTACAGGTCGGAATCGTCGGTGAGCGTGACGACGTCCGCCAGCAGGCGCCCGTGGGCGGCGACGATGCCGCGGATCTGTTCTGAGTACTCGGAATTCATCTCCAATCTCCTCTGTTCCTGGACGAATTCTGATCACCAATAGCAACAGGACGACGCGAGGCGCATGGTCCACCCGGTGTCGGCCGCGGTCCGGCAAGGCTGTAGCTGTCGGGGAGTGGTCCTTTCGGCAGGGGGGGGTCGGGCCGTCGTTTAAAACTGGCCCACAAGAATTGGGCATCCGTTTCTTCCCCTGCACCGATACGCCCCGGAGGCCGCAATGCTCGAAGTCCCCATCCTCGATGAAAGCGCCCAGTTCGAAGAGCTGGCCGGTCCGGAAACCACGCTGCCGACCGTCTGTGTCGTGGGGTTGGGATACGTGGGACTGCCGGTGGCCGTGGAGTTCGGGAAGGTCCGGCCCACCGTCGGCTACGACCTGTCGGCCAAGAAGATCAATAACCTCAAACTGCACCACGACACCACGGGCGAAGTGAGCCCCGAAGAGCTGAAGCGCGCGCACCTGCTCCTGGTCACCGACGACCCCGTCGAGATCCGCCGCGCCGACTTCGTGATCGTCGCCGTGCCGACCCCGGTGAACGAGGCGCGCCAGCCCGACTTCTCCCCGCTCGAAAGCGCCTCGCGCATCGTCGGCAAGAACATGAAGCCCGGCGCCACGGTGGTGTTCGAAAGCACCGTCTATCCCGGCGCGACCGAGGAGTTCTGCGTGCCGATCCTCGAGCGCTGCTCGGGAATGCGCTGGAAGCAGGACTTCCACGTCGGCTATTCGCCCGAGCGCATCAACCCGGGCGACAAGGAGCATTCGTTCTCGAAGATCCTGAAGGTGGTCTCCGGCGACGACGCGCAGACCCTCGACAAGGTCGCCGACCTGTACGCCTCGGTGGTGAAGGCGGGCGTCTTCAAGGCCTCCTCGATCAAGGTGGCCGAAGCCGCCAAGGTGATCGAGAACACCCAGCGCGACCTCAACATCGCGTTCGTGAACGAGCTGTCGATCATCTTCGACCGGCTCGGCATCGACACCCACGAGGTGCTCAACGCCGCCAGCACCAAGTGGAACTTCCTCAACTTCCGCCCGGGCCTGGTGGGCGGGCATTGCATCGGCGTCGATCCGTACTACCTCACGCACAAGGCCGAGCTCGCCGGCTACCACCCCGAGGTGATCCTCGCGGGCCGGCGCATCAACGACGGCATGGGCCCGTACGTCGCGCGCAAGGCCGTCCAGCAGATGATCCACCAGGGCCGCAACATCCTCGGCGCCAAGGTGAACATCCTCGGCCTCACCTTCAAGGAGAACTGCAAGGACATCCGCAATTCCAAGGTGATCGACGTGATCCGCGAGCTCGAGCAGTTCGGCTGCGAGGTGTTCGTGCACGATCCCGAGGCCGACGCCGACGAGACG
>JANMYH010000410.1:0-2750 GCA_031381925.1 Burkholderiales bacterium
AAGGTGAACATCCTCGGCCTCACCTTCAAGGAGAACTGCAAGGACATCCGCAATTCCAAGGTGATCGACGTGATCCGCGAGCTCGAGCAGTTCGGCTGCGAGGTGTTCGTGCACGATCCCGAGGCCGACGCCGACGAGACGCTGCACGAGTACGGCATCAAGCTGCGCACCTGGGAGCAGCTGCCCGCGGCCGATTGCCTGATCCTCGCCGTCGCCCACAAGGCTTTCCTCGCGATGCCGACGGAGGCGTTCCTGGAGAAGATCGTTCGCCAGGGCTGCCTCGTGCAAGTGAAAGCAGCCCTCGACCCGCTCCCGTTCAAGCGCGAAGGGGTGCGCGTGTGGAGGCTGTAAAGCCGCGCCTTCGGGTCGGGGTCTTCTCGGACTCCGCGCACCAGTCGCGCTGGATTGCCGACGCGCTCGCCCGTGCGGGCGCCGGCGACTTTGCCGAGCTGGCGCTTGTCGCGATCCGCCGCCATCCCGCCGCCTCCAAGGTGCCGCTGCTGTGGCGCGTGTATCGCCGTTGCGACCGTGCACTTTTCGGAAGCCGCTCGAACTGGTCGGGCACGAGGAACCTCAACTCGCTGGTGGAGCCCGAACGCCGGGTGGAGATGGGCGAGGATGAGCGCTGCTGGAAGGCGCGCATCCGCGATGCCCGCCTAGACGTGGCTTTCGTCCTCGGCGACGTGGACGATGGCGCGCTCGAGGGCACCGCGCGCTACGGCACGTGGCGCTTCTGCTTCGGCGAGGACCAGGGGACGTTCGAGCCGATGGCGGGCGTGCGCGAGGCGATCGAGGCGAAGCCCGTCGTCGCATCCGGCATCCGCATCCACCTCGGCGGGGGCAAGCCCGATCGCATCGCCTACCAGTCGTGGGGGCGTACATTCCCGTTTTCCGTCACGCGCAGCCGCGACGCGCTCTTCGCCAAGACGGTGGAGTTCGTCGCGCGCACGCTGCGCGACCTCCACGCGGGCGGCGCCAAGTGGATCGAGGCGGGTACCGAGCCCGCGCGCGAGCTTCCCGTCGACGCCTTCCCCGGCGTGGGAGGGCTCATCCGCGACATCACCACGATGGGCAAGCGTGTGGCCCAGCGCGCCGCCGAGAAGGCGCTCACCGTCGATACCTGGTCGATCGCCTACCGGTTCGGCGCGGCCGCCGACTGGAGCGGCTCGCTCGAGGGTTTCTTCCGCCTGAGCCCCCCCAACGGCTGGTACTGGGCCGACCCGTTCCCGATCCAGGTGGCTGGGCGCAACTACATCTTCTTCGAGGAGCTGCCCCTGGGCGCCTCCAAAGCCCACATCAGCGTGGTCGAGGTCGACCGCGAGGGAAACGCCTCGGCGCCGGTGAAGGTGCTCGAGCGCGACTACCACCTGTCGTACCCCTTCCTGGTGGAGGAGGGCGGCAGCCTCTACATGATCCCCGAGACCGCGCACAACAACACGGTCGAGATCTACCGCTGCGTGGAATTTCCCGGTACGTGGAAGCTCGAGCGCGTGCTCCTGAAGGACGTGCGCTGCGCCGACGCCACCATCACGCGCCTCGGCGATCGCTGGTGGATGTTCGCCAACGGTGCGGCCGCCGGCGAGGAAATCAACGACGAGCTCTTCCTGTACAGCTCGGACACGCTGCTGGGCGAATGGACGCCGCACCGCGGCAATCCGGTGAAGAGCGACGTGCGCAGCAGCCGTCCCGCGGGGCACCTCTTCTGGAGCGGCAACCGCCTGTATCGCCCCGGGCAGATCTGCGCGCCGCTCTACGGTTCGGGCATCGCGCTACATCGCGTGACGCGCCTGACCGACGACGAGTTCGCCGAGGAAGAGGAAAGCCGGATCGTTCCCACCGAGCCCGGGACGCTGGGCATCCACACCCTCAATCGTGCCGGCGACCTGACGGTCACCGATGCCTTCGAGCGCCGGCCGCGCTTCTAGCGCCATGACCCACGCGATGGCCCTCGAAGACCTCCTGCACCCCTACCTCGGCCGCTACCTGGGGGCACCGGGCTGGCTCAAGGCCTCGGCCGGCCGGGCCTACTCGCTCCTGCCGCCGAGCGTGCGCCTCGGTTCGGCCTACGGCCGCTTCGCGAGCCAGGTCAACGACCGCGCGGGGGCGAGCGCCGAGGCGAAGCTCGGCGATACGCTCGCGTGGGCACTTGAAACGGTCCCAGCCTTCGACAGCTTCCGCGCGCTCGCGCGCAGCGGCTCCTCGCCGCGCGAGATCCTCGGCCAGCTTCCGGTCACCGACAAGCTCGACATCAAGCGCCATCCGGAGCGCTACCTGTCGCGCGCGATGTCCGAGGGCGCGCGCCTCGAGATGTTCACCGGCGGCTCGACCCGCAACCCGATGCGCTTCTTCGTGCAGAAGCACGTGACGCGTCCCAAGGAGTTCGCGTTCATCCAGGACTTCCGCGCGCGCGTGGGCGTCGGTCCCGATGACCTGGTGCTCGCGCTGCGCGGGCGCACGGTGCCCTCGGCGGCGCGCCCCGGCGGCAGCATCTGGATGGTGGAACCGATCAAGCGCCAGCTGATCCTGTCTTCCGACCACCTCGAGCGCCGCTTCATGCCGGCGTACGCCGAGGCCCTCGCGCTGCACCGCCCCACCTATATCGAGGCGTTCCCCTCGGCGCTTTATCCGCTCGCCCGCTGGCTCGCCGCCCACCCGATCCCGGAGTTCACCCGCAACGTGCGCGGCGTGATGCTCTATTCGGAAAATGTCTACGGCTTCCAGCTCGAGAAATTCCGCGAGGTGTTCGGCTG
>JANMYH010000390.1:0-2329 GCA_031381925.1 Burkholderiales bacterium
CGCAACGAGTACGAGAGCGGCGAGAACTCGCCCTTCGGCGTGATGTTCAAGCGCCTGCAGGGCATCGCCTACGACTGGCACAGCTACGGGCGCTCGACCATCGGCAACCGCAGCGACATCGAGAACGTGCGCATCGAGAACCTGCAGGCGTTCTACCGCACCTACTACCAGCCCGACAACGCGGTGCTGCTGATCGCGGGCAAGTTCGATCCCGCGAAGGCGCTGGCGCTCGTTTCGCAGCACTTCGGCAGGATCCCGAAGCCCAACCGCAAGCTCCCGGCCGAGTGGACGGTCGAGCCCACCCAGGACGGTCCCCGCGAATTCACCGTGCGCCGCAAGGGCGACATCCAGATCGTCGGCATCGCCTACAAGGTGCCCTCGAGCCTGCACGCCGACGCCGACGCGATCGGCTTCGGCGGCTACATCCTCTCCCACGTGCCCACGGGCCGGCTGCACAAGGCGCTCGTCGAGACCGGCAAGGCGGCGCAGGTGTTCGGCTTCCCCATCCAGGGGAAGTATCCCGGGCTGCAGCTCTTCGGCGCGGTGGTGAAGAAGGGCGACGCGGTCGAGCCGGTGCGCGACGAGCTGATCAGCATTGTCGAGAGCTTCGCCGACAACCCGCCCAACAAGCTCGAGATGGAGCGCACCAGGCTCTCGTTCCTCAATTCCGCCGAGAAGACGCTCGCCAACCACGAGTCGCTCGGCGTGCAGATGTCGGAGTACATCGCGCTCGGCGACTGGCGCCTCTTCTTCCTCGCCCGCGACGAGCTCGAGAAGATCACGACCGAGCAGGTGGCCCAGGCCTCGAAGGCGTACTTCCGGCGCGACAACCGCACCGTGGGCTTCTTCCTGCCGGAGGACAACCCGCAGCGCGCCGAGATCCCCGCGGCACCGCCCATCGCCGAGGTGATGAAGGACTTCAAGCCGAAGGCGGCCACGAGCGTCGCGGAGACTTTCGACCCGTCGCAGGCAAATCTCGACGCGCGCACCAAGCGCTTCGAGTTCGGCGGCGTGAAGGTGGCGCTCCTCTCGAAGAAGAATCGCGGCGAGACGGTGAACGTCGCGATCTCGATGCACCTCGGCAACGAGCGCGCGCTCTTCAACCAGCGCACCAACGCCTCGATGGCGGCGCGGATGCTCGCGCGCGGCACCACGAAGTATTCGCGCGCGGACCTCTCCGACGAGTGGGAGCGCCTCAAGGTCTCGGGCCGCGTGCAGGGCCCGTCCACCAGCCTGCAGACCACGCGCCCCAACCTGGAGGAGACCCTGCGCCTCGCGGTGCACGTGATGCGCGAGCCGAGCTTCGACGCGGCGGAGTTCGAGCAGCTGCGCAACCAGACGATCACCGGCATCGAGTCGCAGCTCTCGGAGCCCGAGTCGCGCGCGGGCGAGGAGCTGTCGAAGCACTTCAACGTCTACCCCAAGGGCGACTGGCGCTATTCGCCGACGCTGGCCGAATCGCTCGCGGAGACGCGCGCGGCGAAGGTCGAGGACGCGAAGCGCTTCCACAGCGAGTTCTACGGCGCGCAGATGGCCGAGGTGGCGATCGTCGGGGACTTCGACGAGACGCGCGTGGTCGCGCTGCTGAAGGAGCTGCTGGAGAACTGGAAGCCGAAGACCCCCTACGAGCGCGTGTCCACCGAGTTCCAGGAGGTCGCGGCCGCGGACAAGTCGGTCTCCACGCCCGACAAGGAGAACGCGGTCTTCATGGCGCGCATGAACATGAACCTGCGCGACGACGATCCCGACTATCCGGCGCTCTACGTCGCCAACTACATCCTCGGCGGGGGCTCGGGGTTCGAGTCGCGCCTGATGGCGCGCATCCGCCAGAAGGACGGCTTGTCGTACGGCGTGGGTTCGGACCTGTCGGTGCCCGCGCTCGACCGGGCCGCCACGTGGTCGGCTTACGCGATCGCCGCGCCCGCCAACATCGCGAAGGTGGAAGCGGCGTTCCGCGAGGAGATCGCGCGGGCGCTGAAGGACGGCTTCACCGAGGCCGAGCTCGCGAGCGCGAAGTCGGGAATCATCCAGACCAGCGTGCAGTCGCGCTCCCAGGACAGCTCGGTCGCGTCCGGCTGGACCAGCAACCTCTTCCTCGGCCGCACCTACGCGTTCAGCAAGCAGTTCGAGGACAAGGTCCTGGCACTCAAGGTCTCCGAAGTCTCCGCGGCGCTGCGCAAGTACCTCGACCCCTCGAAAGTCACGGTAGTGAAGGCGGGCGACTTCACCAAGAAGTAGTGCGCTCTGCGTTCGTGCGCCTTGAGGGTGCGCTCTGCGTTCGTGCGCCTTGAGGGTGCGCTCTGCGTTCGTGCGCAATTGTCTCCCCCGC
>JANMYH010000025.1:0-13947 GCA_031381925.1 Burkholderiales bacterium
GGCCCTGATCGACCAGGCGCCGCGCACCGCGACGGCCACCGCCAAGACGCCCTGCAAGCTGGCCGTCATCCCCGAGAGGCGCTTCCTCCTCCTGGTGCAGCAGGCGCCCCAATTCGCCCTGCAGATCATGACGGTGATGGCCGGCCGCCTGCGGAAGATGAATGCGCGGCTCTAGGCCCTTGAATGGGAGAGAAGAACGACTTGAAGGAACACCATGCGCACCCCTGCCTGGCGCCAGACCGGTAAGGAACCCGACAGCCGATTCACCCTCGCGAACGAAAGGACCTTCCTAGCGTGGGTCCGCACCGCGCTGGCGCTTCTTGCCGGGGGCGTCCTGCTCGAGCAGTTCGCGACCAAGCTCGAGCCGCGAGCGGTCATCGTTGGGCTCGCGGTCGGGCTGGCCGTGTTGTCGTCGGTCCTTTGCACCGTCGCCTACGTGCGCTGGAAGGCCAACGAAATCGCGATGCGGCACGCGCAGCCGTTGCCCACCACCATCGCCATTCCGCTCCTCGCGGCCATCGCGGCCCTGATCTCCGGGGTCATCGCGGCTGTCGAAATGCTCAAGTGACTCCGTCCGATCCGGGCCTCCAGCGTGAGCGCACGGCGATGGCCTGGAGCCGGACGGGCATGGCGGTGCTCGTCAACGCGCTCATCGTGCTGCGTGCCGGCGCACAGGCGAACCAGTCCCTGGTCCTGGCGCTGGGGTGCCTGCTCCTGGCCGCCGCCGGGGGCGCCGTCGCCTGCGGCGTATGGCGTGCGCGCCGGCTCGCCGGGGGCGCGGATGCGACCACCCCATGGCTGCTTGTCGTGGCGACCGTAGGGATCGTATGGATCGCCTGCGCCGCCGGGGTGGCGTCGATCACCGCCACCCTGCCATGAGCCGCGCATCGGCCGCTATTTGCGGCAGTCGGTCGCCAGGTATTCCTTGATATAGCGCGCGTCGATCGAGTTCCAGATCTGGTCCCTGGTGAGCGGCTGCTGGAACGCCTTCGTTTCGTAGAGCGCCTCGCCCGCGACGAAGAGCTTCTGCGCGAGCCCGCCCTCCTTGTTGGTCAGGGACCACGGCGACTTCGGATCCAGCTGCGCCTCCACCGGCGGGATCTCGAGCGTCTCGTAGGATTCCCGGGCGACCGCCGGCGAGATGCCGAGCGCCGTCTGGACGGTCTTCATGGCGAGCTCCGGATTCTTGCGGGCCTCCTGGAGCGCGAGCGCATGGGCCTTCACGAGCCGGCATCCCGCCTGCGGGTGCTTCTCGAGGAACTCCGGCCGCACCGCGATGGTGACGAGGCACACACCGCCCTGCGGCATGAAGTCCTTGTCCCAGGCGATGATCTTGCCGGCCCCCGCGTCGCGGATCACGAACGGCCACGGTCCCCAGATGAACGCGGCGTCGATCTGGTTGTCCTGCATCGCACCCTGCAGCAGGTTGGGCGCGAGGTTCGAGACCTTGAGGGACGAACGCGGAATGCCGGCGGCCTTCGCCGCGAGAATCGTCGAGACTTCCGCACATGTCGCGGTCGGCGCGCCGATGGCCTTCGCCTTGGCAATGTCCTTCCAGCTGTTGATGCCCGCCGACGGATTGACCACCAGGCCCATCTGGCTCGAGTGGTCGATCGGGACGAGGATGAACTTGAGCGGAATCCCCTGCCCCAGCATGAAGAGCGTCGCGAGCCCCGTCCACGCGACGTCAAGACTGCCGCTCTTGATCCCGGCGATGAGCGGCGCGCCGGTGGTGAAGTTGTAGTACTTGGGCTCGAGCCCGACCTGCTCGTAGATCTTGAGGTCGCGCGCAACGTACGCGGGCCAGTAGTTCGACAGCGGCAGCCCGATGTTGATGGGAATCTTGTCCTGCGCCGGAGCCGAAGCGGGGAGGGCGAGGGCGACCGCGGCGAGCGCGGTGGAAGTGATCGCTGCGAGCCAGGATTTGCGGGGCGTCATCGTGCTCTCCTTTTGCGGGGTGTCTTCGGTGGGGGTCGGTCCTGCCGGAAATCGTTCACGCACACGCTCAGCTGGTACACGTCGGGCCGCAGGTAGTGCGTCGCGGCTTCGATGACGCGGCCGTCGCCATCGCGGAAAGTTCTCTCGAGCACCAGGAGGAACGTGCTCGGCGAGACATCGAGGATCCTCGCGAGCTGGGCGGATGTCGGCCGGGTGCTGACCCGGAAGTCGGCACTCGCGATCGAGATGCCGAGCTTCTTTTGCAGCAGGTCATAGGTCGGCATGCGCTCGACGTCGGCGCGCGTCACGCCCTCGGCGATATTCCGCGGAAGGTATTCGCGCGTGACGGCATGCGTCATGTCGTCCGAAGCGAAGGCCCGGGTGTACGAAAGGACGGGCAACTCCCAGTCGCGGGCGCTTTCGGGAAGCTCGGGGTCGTCGACCCACGCGAATTCGATCAGGCGCGCGTCGGTCTCGCGGCCGGCCCGCGTGAACGTGTCCGCGAAGGGAGCGAGCCGGTCGATCGCGTGGACGATCCTCGGCTTCGGGCGCGCGACGAAGGTTCCCTTGCCCTGGCGGCGCACGAGCGCGCCTTCCGAGACCAGGATATCCATGGCGCGCCGTACCGTCACGCGGCTCACCGAGTAGGCCTTCACGAGCGCCCCTTCGGTCGGAAGCTGGCGGCCCGCGGCGTGTTGCGAGAGGAGATCGTCACGAAGGCGGTCGGCCAGCTGCTCGTAGAGCGCGCGCGGGCTCCCGCGAACGAGTTGGGCACGCGGGCGGCTGGTCGGCTTGGAGAGACGGGTCATTGCCATGGCCTGAGTCGTATGCTAATGTATGCATACCTCTCCAGTCAACAAGATCTGGCCCGTGAGCTCCGCAATCTCCTTCCAGAAGGTCGGCAAGCGCTACGCGGGCGCACGGGACAAGTCGACCGAGACCGTGGCGGTCGACGACTTCAACCTGGAGATTGCGCCGTCGGAGATCTTCTGCATCGTCGGTCCTACCGGGTGCGGGAAGTCCACGGCGCTCAACCTCATCGCGGGGTTTGAGTCGCCTACCTCAGGCCATGTTCTAGTCGAAGGCCAGGAAGTGCACGATCCGGGAATGGACCGAGCCGTCGTGTTCCAGCACCCGTCGCTGTTTCCCTGGATGACGGTCCTCGAGAACGTGACGCTCGGGCTCGCATGCCGTGGCGCCCCCCGGGACGAATACGAGCCGCGCGCGCGCAAGCTGCTTGCCGCCGTCGGGCTCAAGGGATTCGAATCGCACTACCCCTACCAGTTGTCGGGCGGCATGCAGCAGCGCGTGCAGATCGCGCGTGCCCTCATCGGTCAGCCGAGGGTATTGTTGATGGACGAGCCGTTCGGCGCGCTCGACTACCAGACGCGGCTCCTGATGCAGCGCCTGCTCCTCGACCTGTGGCAGGAATTCCGGCCGACCATCTTCTTCATCACCCATGATGTCGGCGAGGCCATCTTCATCTCGGACCGCGTTGTCGTCATGACGCGGCGCCCCGGACGCGTGAAGCTGATGATCGACGTGAAGGAGCCGAAGCCGCGCAACTACGCGTTCCTCACTTCGCCCGAGTTCGTGCGCCTCCAGGGAACGCTCCTCGAGGCGGTCCAGCAGGAAGTCGAATCGGGCGCGGTCGCCGAGTCCCACTAGCGATGGCTACCGACGAGCAGCAGTTCGACGACGGGCTCATGCAGAAGCAGGAGCCCCCCCGGGAGTCCCGGATCGGTGCCCGGCCGAAAGCCGCGCAGGTGCCCAACGCGGTGCTCTCAGCCCTGGGCGTCTTCATCGTCCTGGCGTTGTGGGTAGGCATTACCTCGTCCGGGCTCCTGAAGCCCGGCTACTTCCCGGGCCCGCTGGAGCTGTATCGGGAGCTGGTCGTGCTGGTCAAGGACGGCTACAGGGAAAGCTCGCTCTGGAGCCACATCGGCATCAGCCTGTTTCGCACGGGAGTCGGTTTCACGCTCGGCGTGCTGGTGGGCGTTCCGCTGGGACTTCTCACCGGGATCAGCCGCGTGTCGGGCGCGATGATCTCACCGATCATGGCATTCCTGCGGCCGATCCCGCCGATCGCCTTCATCCCGATGGCGGTGCTGTACTTCGGGTTGGGGGAGGCGGGAAAAATCGTCCTCATCTTCTGGACGTCGTTCAACTACGTGTACGTGAATGCCCAGGCGGGCGCGGCGCACGTGCCGATCGCCTACCTGCGGGCGGCCCGCTCGCTCGGGCTCACGCAACGCCAGCTCTTCTTTCGCGTGGTGCTACCCGCGGCAACCCCGCAGATCTTCACCGGGCTCAAGGTCGCGATGGCATTGAGCTGGGCGGTGGTGGTGGCCGCGGAGCTCACGGGCGCCCAATCGGGGCTCGGCTACATGATCGCGGACGCGGCATTGATCTTCCGCATCCCCGTCGTCTTCCTCGGCATCGCCATCATCGGCGCGATCGGCCTCCTCCTCAACACGGCGCTCAATTTCGCCGAGTCGCGCTTCGTCCACTGGAAGGGTCGCTGACATGGCGCAGAGTCGCTTCAACATCCCTGCGTCGAGCTATGTCGAGGCGCTGCGCCGCAACGGGGTCGACTATTTCGTCACGGTGCCGGACTGGGTGCAGCTCGCGCTCCACCAGCGGATCGAAGACGGCGTCGAAGGCATCCAATCGGTGACCTGCTGCAACGAAGACCAGGCGGTCGTCGTCTCCGCCGGGCTGCGGATCGGCGGCAAGAACCCCATCGTGGTCCTCCAGAACCAGGGATTCCACGCCTGCGTAAACGCCACGCGCGCCGTGGGGCTCGACGCGCAGATTCCCATCGTGTTTCTCATCGGGCAGTTTGGGCGCGAGTTCAGCAACTTCGGCGAGGATACTGCGCGCTCGCGCGCACGAATCGTTCGCCTCGTCGACCCGATTGCGGAGGCGCTGGGCATCCCGCACTGGCTGATCGAGACCGAGAGCGACCTCGCGTACATCGACGAGGCGTTCACGGTGGCGCTTGGGCAGAAGCGGCCGGTCGCGCTCGTCGTCGGCGCACCCATCGGCTGGGAGTGATGGAAGCGATGAATACACTATCCGTTTGCGAGGCGATTGCGCGCATTCGAGGCGACGCGGTCATCGTCGCCACCATGGGATCGATGCTCGCGTTCGACAGGCTCGGCGCGAACGAGGGTCGCATCAACTCCGTGCCCCTCATGGGTGGCGCGGCGAGCCTCGGCCTCGGCATCGCGCTCGCGCACCCAAGACGCAAGGTGCTTGTCGTGGATGGCGATGCGAGCCTGCTGATGCAGCTCGGCGGCCTCGCCGGCGTCGCCACGCAGCAACCGCGCAACCTCTATCATTTTGTCGTGAACAATGGGGTCCAGTTCGCCGGCATCTACAACCTCGACATCGCGGGAAAGGGCCGGGTCGATTTCGCCGGGCTCGCGCGCGCGGCGGGGTATGCTTTGGCAAAACGCTACAACGAGCTGGAGCCGTTCTCGAAGGATCTCCCGGGGATTCTCTCGGTCGATGGCCCGACGTTCGTCGAGGTGGTCGTGCAACCGGAGAAGTCGGTATTCGGCAAGGAGCATCCGCAGACCGAGGTGCCCGACCGCCAGTTCACGCGGATGGGCGATGAGGCGCGCGCGCTGGGCGCGTGGCTGCAACGAACATAACGACACGAGGGGATAGGCCATGAACGACAAGCGTGATCAACGGAGAAAGTTACTAAAGGCCGCCGTGCTGGGCGCAGGAACGCTCGGGGCGCCGTGGGTGGCGCGCTACGCCTACGCGCAGGCGATGGACCTGGGCCCTTACCAGCAGGCGAAAATCAACTGGCGGCAGGCCGAAGGCACCGCCGTCAACGTGGCCGTGATCGCCGCGAGCTATTTCCAGAACCTCATCGACATCACGCCGGAGTTCGAGGCGCTGACGGGATGCAAGGTGAATTACGAGAAGGTGCCGCCCGGACAGATCCGCCAGAAGGTCGTCCTGGACCTCTCGTCCAAGACCGGCAACATCAGCACGCACGCCGGCGACCCCATGTACGTGCCGCTCTACGCCGCGAACAAGTGGTGCGACGTGCTCGACGACTATCTCAAGGACCCGAAGCTCACCGACGCGGCGTGGTTCGACTTCCAGGACCTGGTCCCCGCGTGGCGCGAGGCCGACGCGATCGACAAGAAGACCTATGCGCTCCCCTACCAGGGCGAGATGACGATCCAGATCTACCGCAAGGACCTCTACGACGCGAAGGGATTGAAGCCGGCCGAGACCTTTGACGACATCGTGAAGAACGCCAAGGCCCTGCACGACCCCGACAAGCGCATGTACGGCTTCTGCCTGCGCGGGATGGCCGGCGCGGGGCAGAACATGTACATCTACCCGTCGATCATGCGTGCCTACGGCGGCAAGTGGTTTGACGCGAACAACAAGATCCGGGTGAATGGCCCCGAGGCCGTCGCGGCGCTCGACTGGTATGTCACCAACCACAACATGTTCGCGCCCAAGGCGGCGCAGAACTGGAACTGGCCCGATATCGCCGACGCCTTTTCGGAAGGCACGATCGCCTGCTACATCGACGGGCACTCGGGCGTAGCGGTCATCGCCAACCCTCAGAAGTCGAAGGTCGTCGGCAAGATCGGCTACGCGCGCTGGCCGAAGGGGCCCTCGGGCAAGCGCTGCACCTCGATCTGGAACTGGGCCATGCCGATCAACGCCGCGATGCCGCAGAAATCGCGCGTCGCCACGTGGCTGTGGCTGCAATGGGCGTGCTCCAAGGAGACGCAAGCCCGCACGTCATACAAGTTCACGGGTGGCGCGAAGCGTTTCGACGTGAACCGCATGTCGCTGTGGAACTCGCCCGAATACCGCAAGACCATCGGCGACGCCGGACACAACTTCCTCGAGGCCTCGCTCGAGTCGCTCACGCAGGACACCGACATCGACTGGCGCCCGCGCGTGCCACAGTGGCCCGCGATCGGCGAAACCATGGGCAAGCTCGTGCAGGCGGCGCTCGTCGGGCAGATGAAGCCGAAGCAGGCGCTGGACGAGGCCCAGAAGCAGATCGAGCGCATCCTCGCCTGACGCATGGAGGGGGTCGACAGAATCCGCGCCGCGGAGGCGCCCGAGCGGCGCTTCGCGTGGGGGCTGCTCGGGCCGGGGCTCCTCGTGCTCGCGGGCACCACCACCCTGCCGATCTTCTATCTCCTGTGGCAGAGCACCCAGAACATCAATCTCGCGCTTCCCGGGATGGATCGCTTCATCGGGGCCGGCAACTACGTGCGGCTTTGGGAGGACTCGCGTTTCTGGGACGCCCTCCAGCTCACCTTCGTGTACACCGGCTGCACCGTGGTCATGCAGCTCGTGCTCGGGCTCGGCATGGCGCTCCTCATCCTGAAGCTGCCACGCGCGCAGGGACCCCTTCGCGTGATGGCGATCCTGCCGATCGTGCTGGCGCCGGTCGTCGTCGGCATGATCTGGCGCACCCTCATGCTCACGCAGGACTACGGCATCGTCGACCTGCTCTTCCGCAAGCTGGGGCTCGGCTCCCACAACTGGCTGGGGGACCCGAAGCTCGCGGTGCTCTCGGTGATCGGCATCCACACGTGGCAGTGGACGCCGTTCGTGTTCCTGTACCTGCTCGCCGCGCTGAGCACGATTCCGGACGATATGTATGAGGCCGCGCGCATCGACCGCGCCAACGCGTGGCGGCGCTTCACCAGGATCACGCTGCCGATGATCCGCCCGGCGATCGTGATGGTCATCATCATCCGCATGACCGTGGCGCTGTCGGCATTTGCCGCGATCTACGCGGCAACCGGAGGGGGTCCAGGCACCGCGACGGAGATTCTCAATCTCTTCGCGTACCGCGTGTCGTTCGCGGAGCTCGACCTCGGGTATGGCGCGGCGGCGGCCGTGGTGCTGCTGGTACTGACCCTCGTCGTTTCCGCGGGGCTCTTCGCGATGCGCAGGGGCCGATGAGCCGCAAATCGTTGCGCTCGTGGGCGCTCGTCGCAGGCGCCTTCCTGGTCCTCGCCGTGTGGACGGTGCCGCTCGCCTGGACACTCCTCACCTCGTTCAAGAGCGACCGAGACGTCCTCGCCTATCCGCCCGTGATCTTCTTCGAGCCGACGCTCGCCAATTACAAGGAGGTGCTGTTCGGCCCAACCAACGTGCTCGGCAACCTGGTGACGAGCGTCATCATTGCGGTCGTTACGACCCTCCTCACGATGATCATCGCGGTTCCCGCGTCGTATGCGTTCGCGCGCCTGAAGGTGCATGGGAAGAAGCCGCTCGGGTTCTACGTCCTCGCCACGCAGTTCGTGCCGCCGATCGGGCTCATCATCCCGTACTTCCTCATCCTCAACCAGGCACGGGGTCTCGACACGTATTGGGGGATGGTGCTGATCTACCTCACGTTCTCCCTGCCGTTCGCGATCTGGCTGATGATCTCGTACTTCGAGGACATCCCCCGCGAAATGGAGGAAGCGGCGCTCCTGGACCGGGCAACGCGCCTGCAGGCTTTCCTTCGCGTGGTGCTGCCACAGGCGCGCGGCGCCATCGCCGTGACCGTCACGTTCGTCTTCCTCAACGCGTGGAACGAGTTCCTCTTCGCGGTCGTCATCGCCGGGGCGAAGGTGAAGCCGGTGACCGTGGCGATGTTCAACTACATTTCGGTCGAGCAGACTCGGTGGGGCCAGCTCACGGCCGCGGCCCTGATTGCGATGATCCCGGTGATCGTGCTCGGCATCATCGCGCAGAAGGACATCGCCAAGGGACTGTCGCTTGGCGCTGTCAAGGGAGTCAGCCGTCGATGAAACGCGGTCACCTCAAGCTCACGGGAATCGGCAAGTCGTACGGCACGACCAACGTGCTGCGCGGCGTCGACCTGGAGATCCAGCCCGGAGAGTTCTTTGCCCTCCTGGGACCCTCCGGATCGGGCAAGACGACGACGCTTCGCATCGTGGCCGGCCTCGAGGTGCCGACGGTGGGACAGGTTCTCCTCGACGGCGAGGATGCCACCACGCTCCCGCCCGGAAAGCGCGATGTGGCGATGGTCTTCCAGAGCTACGCGCTGTATCCCCATATGAGCGTCTTCGAAAACATCGCGTTTCCGCTGCGAAACATCCGCACGCCCGCGGACCAGATTGCTTCGCTGGTGCGCGAAGCCGCGGCGCGGGTGAAGATCGATCACCTGCTGCAGCGCAGGCCGGGCGAGCTTTCCGGAGGCCAGCAGCAACGCGTCGCGCTCGCACGCGCGATCGTGCGCAAGCCCGCGCTCTTCCTCCTCGACGAGCCGCTCTCGAACCTCGACGCCAAGCTGCGCGCCGAGACGCGGGTGGAGCTGAAGCGCCTGCAGCGCTCGCTCGGGGTGACCGCGGTCTACGTCACGCACGACCAGGAGGAGGCGATGTCGCTCGCCGACCGCATGGCTGTCTTCATGAACGGCATCCTGGTGCAGCAAGGCACGCCGGAAGAGGTCTTCCGCCGCCCCGCGTCGGTCGATGTCGCGGCATTCCTCGGAAACCCGCCGATGAACCTTTTGCCCGCTCGCATCGAGAATGGCGTTGCCAATATCGGCACCGCGTCGTTCGCGGTGCCCGCGCTCGCGTCCCTCGGCTCCCGCGACGTGGTGCTCGGCATCCGTCCGCCGGACATCGCCGTCGCGCAGGGCGGAATCGACGCAACCGTGACGATGCGCGAGAACCTGGGCGATGACGTGATCGTGGACTTTGCCGTCGGCGACCGCCTCGTACGGGCCCGGTCGGCGGCGATGAGGAAGCTCGCGGAAGGCGACCGCGTGCAATTGCATTTCGAGGAGGCAGCCCTACACGTTTTCGATCGCGAGAGCGGCCTGCGCGTGGCGCGATGAGTGCCAGCCTCGCCGGGAAGCTCGCGGTGGTGACGGGTGCCACCCGCGGCATCGGGCGGGCGATCGCCGAGCGCCTCGCGCGCGACGGTGCGCGGGTCATCGGAACCGGGAGCGCCGCGAGCGGACCTGCCCCTCAGGGTTGCACGTATCGCGGCGTCGATTTCATGGACACGGCCGCCACCGAAGCTTTCGGTGCGGAGCTCGCGAGCCTCGGGACGGATATCCTCGTGAACAATGCGGGCGTGAACCGCCTCGCACCCTTCGCCGAGATCGAAACCTCGGACATCCTGCGGTTGCACCAGGTGAACGTGCTCGCGCCAATGCTGCTGTGCCGTGCGGTGGTCCCCTCGATGCGCGCAAGGCGATGGGGCCGCATCGTCAATATCGGCTCGATCTGGAGCCTGGCGAGCATGCGCAATCGCGCAGCGTACTCGGCGACCAAATTCGCGCTCGATGGAATGTCGATCGCGCTGGCTGAGGAGGTCGCTGCCGACAACGTGCTGGTGAATATCGCCTCCCCGGGCTTCATCGACACGGAGATGCTCCACGGCGTCATGGACGACGGGCAGATCGACGAGTTGGTGCAGAAAGTGCCGATGCGGCGCCTGGGCCGTCCGGAGGAGATCGCGGCGCTGGTCGCCTGGCTCGCCGGGCCCGAGAACACGTTCGTCACCGCCCAGAACATTCCGATCGACGGCGGATTCACCCGGACCTAGCCCGCATGGCTGAGCGCTTCGACTACGTCGTGATCGGATCCGGCTCCGCGGGAGCCGTCGTCGCGACCCGGCTCGCCGAGCGCATCCCGGGGCGCGTGCTGTTGCTCGAGGCGGGCGCGCCCCATGAAAACGATTTCTGGATCCGCGTTCCCATCGGGCTCGCGAAGATCCTCGGCAGCCCGAAATACGTGTGGAAGTTCAATACCGAGCCGCAGGCGTTCCTCTCGGGGCAGAGGATCTACTGGCCGCGCGGCAAGCTCCCCGGCGGCTCCAGCTCGGTGAACGGCATGATCTTCGTGCGCGGGGACCCCGCGGAGTTCGACCGGTGGCGCGACGAGCTCGGCAACCGCGGCTGGGGCTACGACGACTTGCTGCCGTATTTCAAGAAGTTCGAGTCGACGGCCATCGGCGACTCGAGCTTTCGCGGCCGCGAGGGTCCAGTGCCGGTTTGCTCGCTGGGTGCGCAGCCGGACGAGCTTTCGGATGCCTTCCTCTCCGCCTGCGAGGCATCAGGCGTCCCGCGAAACGCCGACTACAACGGCGCGCAATACGAGGGCGTGGGCTACCTGCAGCTGTCCACGCACCGCGCGCGCCGCGCGAGCACCGCGACCGGCTACCTGCATCGAACCCAGCGGGAGAACTTCGTCTTCCGCACCGAGGCGCTCGCCACGCGCGTCCTGCTCGAGGGACGCAAGGCCGTGGGCGTCGAATACCGCCACGGCGGGGCGCTGCATACGGTGTACGCCGACCGCGAGGTGATCGTCTCCGCAGGGCCGATCAAGTCGCCGCAACTGCTCGAGCTCTCCGGAATCGGCGACGGCCCGCGGCTGCAACGCCTCGGCATCGCGACGCAGCACCATCTTCCCGGCGTCGGCGAGAACCTCATCGACCACGTGCAATCGCGCCTCACGTTCGAGTGCAAGCTCCCCATCACGCTGAACGAGATCATGCAGAGCCCCTTGAGGCAGCTGCTGATGGGCGCGAAATTCATGCTCACGGGCAAGGGCCTGATGGCCACGGCCACGGCCACGGTGCACGCGCTCGCCCGGCCCGCGGCTGGCTACGATCGTCCCGCGGTGAAGATCCAGCTGCATCACCTGAGCAGCCGCGATCGCTTCGAGGTCGTCGATCCCCGGCGGCTCGGGGAGGCGCTCGACAAGCACCCCGGATTCTCCATCGGCTTCTTCCAGCTGCGACCCGATTCGCGCGGAGGCGTCCACATCCGCACCCCGGATCCGAACGATGACCCGGCCATCGACCCGCACTACCTGGAAGCCGAATCCGACCAGCGCACGATGATCGACGCGCTGAAGCTCGCGCGCCGCGTATCGCGCCAGCCCAGCCTCGCTCCGTATGTCGCGCGCGAGACCCGGCCCGGCCCCGACGCCGAATCCGACGAGGCGTTGCTCGCGTACCTGCGGGCCTCGGGGCAGACATCGTTCCACCCGGTAGGAAGCTGCAAGATGGGCTCCGACCCCATGGCGGTCGTGGATACGGACCTTCGCGTGCACGGCATCGAGCGGCTGCGCGTCGTCGATTCGTCGATCATGCCTACGATGCCGTCATCGAACACCAACGCCGCCTCCATCATGGTCGGCGAGCGGGCCGCGGACATCATCCTGCGCTAGCCACGACATGAGCGCACGCAGCTTCGACTACGTCATCGTCGGCGCCGGTTCGGCCGGTTGCGTGCTCGCGAACCGCCTTTCCGCGGACGGCAAGACCTCGGTGCTGCTCCTGGAAGCCGGGCCGCCGGACCGCAATCCCTGGATCCACATCCCCATCGGGTACGGCAAGACGATGGGCGACGAGCGCCTCACGTGGCAGTTCCAGACCGAACCCGAGCCGCACCTGAACGGCCGGCGTATCCATCTGCCGCAGGGGCGCACGCTGGGCGGGTCGAGCGCGATCAACGGGATGATCTACACACGCGGGCAGCGGGAGGATTTCGACCATTGGCGTTCGCTCGGCAATCCCGGTTGGGGCGCGGCGGACGTGCTTCCCTATTTCATGCGCGCGGAGGCCAACTCGCGCGGGGCGAATGCATACCACGGAGGCGACGGACCGATCGGCGTCTCGGACGTGGGGCGCCACGAACTGGTGGACGCGTTCATCGCAGGGTGCGGCGAGCTGGGCGTCCCCCGCAACGACGACGTGAACGGAGCCACGCAGGACGGCGTGGGCTACCTGCAGCTCACCACGCGCAAGGGCTTTCGGTCATCCACGGCGGTCGGGTACCTGCGGCCGGCGCGTGGCCGCGCGAATCTCGTCGTCCAGACCGGCGCGCATGCGGAGGCGATCGAATTCGATGGCCGACGCGCGTCCGGCGTTCGCTATCGGACTGGGGATGGGGTCGAGACCGTGAATGCGAGCCGCGAGGTGCTGCTCTCGGCCGGCGCCTTGCAGTCTCCCAAGCTGCTGCAACTCTCGGGCATCGGTCCGCCCGCGCTGTTGAAGCAGCTTGGCATTCCGCTCGTCGCGGATCTGCCGGGCGTGGGCGAGAACCTGCACGACCACCTCCACATCAAGGTGATGTATCGCTGCACTCGTCCCATTACGCTCAACGACGACCTGAACAGCCTCTTCGGCAAGATGCGAATCGGGCTCCAGTACGTGCTCGCGCGCCGCGGACCGCTCGCGGTCGGCGTGATGCTCGGCACCGGTTTCACCCGGCTCGATCCCGCGTCGAAGTCTCCCGACACGCAGCTCTACATCAGTACCCTGAGCGCCGACGGGCGAGGCGCGAAGCCGCATCCTTTCTCCGGGTTCCAGCTTTCCTTCTACCAGGTCCGACCGACGAGCCGCGGCCGGGTGGCGATCCGTTCGCGCGATCCACGGGAAGCGCCCCCGATCGTGATGAATTTCCTCGCCACAGCAGAGGATCGCGCTTTCGCCATCTCCGGCATACGCTTCATCCGCAAGCTCGCCGCGACTCGCGCCTTCACGCCGTACATCGAGGAGGAGTACCGGCCCGGCCGTACGGCGGAATCGGATGCACAAGTGCTCGAGTACGTCCGCGATTCCGCCACGTCGGGCTATCACCCCGTCGGGACCTGCCGAATGGGCAGCGACCTGCTCGCCGTGGTGGATGCCGAACTGCGTGTGCACGGCGTCCAGGGATTGCGCGTCGTCGATGCCTCCATCATGCCCAGCATCGTGTCCGCCAACACGAATGCGCCCACGATCATGATCGGGGAGAAAGCGGCGGACGTGATTCGGGGAGTCGCTGTTCGTTGAAGAGCCTGGCCGGAGCTGGCAATCTGATCCACGGAGACCTGGACTTCTTTGCGGTGAAGTCGTCGGCGCACATCGCCCAGGCCATCCCCGGTGCCCGGCTCGAGGTCCTGCACGACAGCGGACACTTCTCCTATATCGATGCTCCGGAGCAGGTGCGGGAAGCCCTGGTGGGTTTTTTTCAGGGTTCTTGATAAAATG
>JANMYH010000051.1:0-1522 GCA_031381925.1 Burkholderiales bacterium
GCGTCAGCGTCGGCATGGCGGTTTTCCCGTCGGTGCCCACCATGTCGACAGAGCTGAGCAGAGAACGTTCCCCAGCCCCGTAGCCGAGCGTGTAGCGACGCACCAAGTCCCCGCCCAGCGTCACCTCGATCGCTTCCACTCGCTTGGAGAGCGTCTTCTTGATACCCGACGAGAACAGCTGATGGACGTCGGGACGCGTCTCGTAACCGAGCTCAATGCGTTGCCGCACGTTTTTCGAGAAGTCGTTCCATGTGACGGACTGAAGCAGCGCGTAGCCCTCGCTGGTATCCCATTCGAACGCGATGCGGTGTCCGTGAAGGTCGAACGATTCCTGCAAGAGGTACGTCGCGACATTGCCGCCCTCTTCCTCCGTGAAGAAACGCTCGAGCCGCTCCGGCGACACCTCCGCCGCGATGCCGCGCGGGTAGAGGCCCGCGCGCGCCCGCTCGATGTTTGCCGCATTGAGATCGGTGCCGAAAAGCTGGAGCTGCACCGCACTCGCCGCCGCCTCCGCGCATTCCGCAAAGAGCATCGCCAGCGAATACGCCTCCTCGCCCGTCGAGCACCCGAGCGACCAGACCCGCACCGGCTCGTGCGGCGAACGCCCGGCGAGCACCGCGGGGAAAGTTTTCTCCGCGAGCACCGCGAAGGCCTCGGGATTGCGGAAGAAGCTCGTGACGCTGATCAGCACATCCGAGTAGAGCGCCTCGGCCTCGCCGGGCGTCTTGCGCAGATGCTCCTCGTAGTCGGGCATCGACTCGAGCTTGTGGAGCAGCATCCGCCGCGCGATGCGCCGGTGCAGCGTGTTCGCCTTGTAGTGGGTGAAATCCACGCCCGTCGCGCGATGCACGAGCAGCGTGATGCGCGCATGGCTCCCCATCTCTGTCGCGGTCGCCTCCTGCTCCGCCGCCACATACGGATGCTGCGCGATGCGCGCCAGCTCCGCCGCGATCTTTTCCGGCGACAGGACGAAATCCACGCACCCCGAAGCCGCCGCGCTCTGCGGCATGGAGTCGTGCTGCGCCGAGGCATCCTGCGCAAAGGTGATCCCGCCCGCCGCCTTGATCTCCTCGATCCCCAACGTGCCATCGCTCGCCCCGCCCGAGAGCACGATGCCGATGGCGAGATGCCCCGAGTCCTCCGCGAGCGAGCGGAAAAACTGATCGATCCCGCGATGCCGCGCGCGCCGTTCCTGCGGGCGCAGTTGCAGCTTCCCGCCCGTGATGACCATGTCGCGTCCCGGCGGGATGATATAGACGTGGTCCGGCTCGACCGCCATCTCCCCGCAATCCTCGCCGACCTCGCACACCGGCATCGGGGTCGCGCGCGAAAGAATTTCCGCCAGCGAACTCGCATGCTCCGGCGAGAGATGCTGCACGATCACAAAGCCCATGCCCGTGTCGCGCGGCAGCGCCCCGAGCAGCGCGCGCAACGCCTCCAGCCCGCCCGCCGAAGCGCCGATGCCGACGATCGGAAACGCCGCCCCGGGCCGGGTGGGTTCGGCTGCTTCTTCGCCAGCGCC
>JANMYH010000114.1:0-1705 GCA_031381925.1 Burkholderiales bacterium
GGACCCGCGGGCTTTACCCTCGCCCACCACCTGCTGAACGACGGGCATACGGTGCTCGGCATCGACGGCCTGAAGATCGAGCCGCTCGATCCGTCACTCAGCGGTGTCGATGCGCGCGGCGATCGCGTCGCGTTCCGGCCGATCCGGGACGTGGCCGACCTGCGCGAGCCCCTCGACGCGCGCGTGATGGCGGGATTCGGGGGCGTGGCGGAGTACGGCATCACGGTCCGCTGGGACAAGAACTTCCTCAAGATGGCGCGGCTGCTGGTCGAGCGGCGCGCCGAGTTCTCCGTGATCGGAGGCGTGCGGTTCGGCGGAACGCTCACCGCCGAGGACGCTTTCGCGCTCGGTTTCGACCACATCGCGCTCGCGGCCGGCGCCGGCAAGCCCACGGTGCTCGACATGCCCAACGGCCTTGCCCGCGGCGTTCGCACCGCATCGGACTTCCTCATGGGCCTGCAGCTCACCGGCGCGGCACGGACCGACTCGATCGCCAACCTGCAAGTGCGCCTGCCCATCGTCGTGGTGGGCGGCGGCCTCACTGCCATCGACACCGCCACCGAGTCGCTCGCCTACTACCCCGTGCAGGTCGAGAAGTTCCTCGCGCGCTACGAAGGGCTCGCCGCCGAGAGGAGCCGCGGCGACGTCCGCAACGAGTGGAACGACGAGGAGACCGAGGTCGCGGAGGAGTACCTGACCCATGCGATCGCCATTCGCGCCGAGCGCGTTGCCGCGGCGCGGGAAGCGCGCGCGCCGCGCGTGCTCGAGCTCCTGCAGTCGTGGGGGGGTGCGACCATCGCGTATCGCAAGCGGCTGATCGACAGCCCCTCGTACACGCTCAACCACGAGGAGATCGAGAAGGCGCTCGAGGAAGGCATCCGCTTCGCCGAGAACCTGACCCCCCTTGAGGTCAAGGTGGACGCGACCGGTCACGCCACCGCGCTCGCCGTGCGTGCCAAGCTCACCGATGCCGGCGGCAACACCGCCGAGCGCGACATCGACCTGCCGGCGCGCACCATCCTCATCGCCGCGGGCACCCAGCCGAATACCGTCCTTGCCCGCGAGGACCCCGAGCATTTCCTCCTCGACGGGCGCTACTTCCAGGCGGTCGACGACGAGGGCCGGCCGGTCACTCCCGAGCGCTCGGCAAAGCCGGGCACGCCGCGTGTCCTCATGTCGCGCGACGCCGAGGGCCGCTTCATGAGCTACTTCGGCGACCTGCACCCGTCGTTCTCCGGCAACGTGGTGAAGGCGATGGGATCGGCCAAGCAGGGCTATCCCGTGGTGAGCCGCGTGCTCGCGCAGCGCCCGGCGCGCGCGGCGACCGAGAGCACACCCTTCCTCGCGCACCTCAACCGCGAGTTACGGGCAACCGTGCACTACGTCGAGCGCCTCACGCCCAAGATCGTCGAGGTGGTGGTTCACGCCCCGGCCGCCGCGCGCAAGTTTCTCCCCGGACAGTTCTATCGGCTGCAGAACTTCGAGGCCTACGCCGCCCGCCCCGAAGCCGCGACCCTCGCGATGGAAGGCCTGGCCCTCACCGGAGCCTGGGTGGACCGCGACAAGGGGCTCGTGTCCACCATCGTCCTCGAGATGGGCGGATCGAGCGACCTGTGCGCGGTCTTGAAGCCCGGTGAGCCCGTGATCCTGATGGGTCCCACGGGCACCGCCACCGAGACCCCGGGCGGCGAGACGGTCGCGCTGG
>JANMYH010000150.1:0-14958 GCA_031381925.1 Burkholderiales bacterium
GCCGGCAAGCACGGCATCCGCGTGATCTCGATGGAGGTCACGCGCGACGAGCACCTGGACGAGATCCGTGGCGCGCTGCGCGAGACGGGCGACCCCTGCGGCGTGATGCTCCAAATCGGCACGCGCAACACCCAGAACTTCGAGCTGCTGAAGGCGGTCGGCAGCCAGCGCGACTTCCCGATCCTCCTGAAGCGCGGCTTCGGCATCACGCTGCACGAGTCGCTGCTCGCGGCCGAATATGTCGCCAGCGCCGGCAACCGCGATATCGTCTTTTGCCTGCGCGGCATGAAGACCAACTTCGGCGACCCGCACCGCAACCTGGTGGATTTCGCGCACGTGCCGGTGGTCAAGCGCCTGACGCGCATGCCGGTGTGCATCGATCCTTCGCATTCGGTCGGCGTGCGCGCCACCGCCCCCGACGGTCTCCAGGACATCTTCCACGTCGCGGCGCAGGGAATCATCGCCGGCGCCAACCTCGTGCTCACCGACATTCACCCCGATCCCCGCAAGGCGCTCGTGGACGCCGGCCAGGCGCTCACTCTCGACGAACTGCCTCGATTTCTCGAAGACTGCGCGATTTCCCGGGAAGCCTATGAGAAACGGCGGGGGCTGCGGTAGGCGCAAATCTTGGGAACGCAGATGGCCGCAGATGAAAAGCGGATGACCGCAGATAACCCCTGCAAGAGTTTCGCGGCTACGTTGAACTTGCGGCGTGATCAATATCCATCTGCGTTCATCCGTATTTCATCTGCGGCCATCTGCGTTCTCACAGCTTTTGGGATCACACCGTCCACCGCCGCTCCCATCACCGTGACCGACGACCTCGGCCGAAGGGTCGAGATGAAGGCGCCGGCGAAGCGGATCGTGACGCTCGCGCCGTTCCTGACCGAGCTGGTCTATTCGGCCGGCGCGGGCGCGAGGCTCGTCGGCGTGAGCGCGTACAGCGACTATCCCGCGGAGGCGAAGCGCCTGCCGAGCGTGGCGACTGCCGTGGCACTGTCGATCGAGCCGCTGGTCGCGCTCGGTCCCGACCTGGTGCTCGCGTGGCGCGACACGATCCGCCCCGAGGACGTCGAGCGCCTCGAGCGTTTCGGGCTGGCGGTGTTCGTGATCCAGGCACGGCGCCTCGACGACGTGCCGCGGGTGCTCGGCCTCCTCGGGCGCCTCACCGGACTCGAGGTCGCGTCGCTGGCCGCGGAATACAGCGCCCAACTGGAGGGTTTGAGACGCGCGCACGCAGGGGTGGCGCCGGTCCGGGCGTTTCTCGAGATCTGGCACCGGCCGCTCACCACGATCGCGGGCGAGCACTGGATGAACGAAGCGATCGAGCTGTGTGGCGGCACCAACGTCTTCCGCGACCTGGCTGGCGTGGCGCCGGTGGTGTCGTGGGAGGAGGTTTATGCGCGCGATCCCCGCGTCGTCGTCGGTGCGGGCTCGGCGGCGAGCGCCGCGCAGTTCATCGCCAACTGGAAATCGCGAGAGACACTCGCCGCGGCGCGCGAGGACCGGTTGGTGTTCGTCGACGCCGATACGATCCAGAGGCCCACCCTGCGGCTGGCGCAGGGGGTCGCGCAGCTTTGCGCGGGGTTGGACCGGGTGAGGTGATTAGGCCCCCGCCTACGCGGGGGAAACATGTCGTCCCCGCCTACGCGGGGGAAACATGTCGTCCCCGCGTAGGCGTGGACCCAATCTACGTCTTGCGAACCGGGGCGATGACGCCTGAGGCGAGCACCGGGCCCGTGGGCTGCTTGGTGGGCGAGCCCCCAGGGGGCTCGAGGCTGATGGCGAGGGCGTTGGCGCCGCGCACGCGCGGATCCGTGGGCAGGATGGTGATCAGCGTGTCGCCCGCGGCATTGTCGATCACGCCGAGCGAACGCGGCGCGCCTTCCTTGGGCAGCACCCAGAGCTCGAGGCTCTTGCCGGCCGCTTCCTGCCACGGCTTCACCACGCGCACCCGCAGCAGGTCGGGCGAGTGCATCGAGACCACCATGCGCGGCGCCGAGTCGGGCGCGGTCAGCACCGCGACGAAGAGCGGCTCGCCGCGCGGCCCGCTCGACAAGTAAAGGAACGCGGCGAGGAAGACCGAGGCCACGCCGCCGGAAAGCAGGCCGAAGCTGCGCCAGAACCCCAGGCTCGACCACACGCCCGACTCGACGGCACCGGCCGCCGGGGCGACGCGCGCTTCGATCGCCTTCCAGACGCGCGCGGGCGGGGCGACTTCGGGCACGGTATCGGCGAGCGGCGACAGGCCGCGCTCCCATTGCCGCACGATCGCGTCAACCTTCGGATCCGCGCGCATGATCGCTTCGAAGCGCCGCCGCGCGCCGCCGCGCAGCGTGCCGAGCACATATTCGGCGGCGAGCGCCTGGGCGAGGTCCGGGGAGAGCTTGCGCATCTCAGGTGTGTTCCAGGCAGTCGCGCAGCTTGAGCAGGCCGCGGCGGATATGGGTCTTCACGGTGCCCAGGGGGCGGCGCAGGTGCGCGGCGAGCTCCGAATGCGACAGGCCGTGGAAGAACGCGAGCGCGATCGACTGGCGCTGCTCGGCATCGAGGTGCTCGAGGCACTTGTGCAGCGTATGGGCCGCGGCGCGGTCCTCGGCCTCGCGCACCGGCGCGGCGGACTCGTCGACGAGTCGGGCTGCGAGCGTGTCGTCGATATCCGGCTCCTCGCGCGTGCGGCGAACCACGTCGACGCTTCGATTGCGCACGATCGCCGTCATCCACGTCATCGGCGAGCTTTTCGCCGGCGAGTAGTCGGATGCGCGATTCCAGATGCTGACAAAGCAGTCCTGCAAGACTTCCTCCGCGAGCGGCCTCTCACGGACTATACGAAGCGAGACGCCAAACAGTTTCGATCCGGCTGCGGAATACAACTCCTCGAACGCCTTGCGGTCGCGAAGGGCGGTGCGGGCTAGCAGGTCGGCCAGTCGCGCTTGCGCCGGATCCGCCGTCATGGCGCCTTGACCCTTTCACCGGGCTTCCAGGTTGTCTCATGGCGGGCGCGCGCGCGGTTGACCACGCGGGCGGCGACGAAGAGCAGGTCCGAAAGCCGGTTGAGGTAGCGCAGCGCGCAGGGCGAGACCGCTTCCCGGTGCGAAAGGGCCACCAGCGAGCGCTCGGCGCGCCGGCAGATCGCGCGCGCGAGGTGGCACGAGGCCGCGGCTCGGTCCCCCCCGGGAAGCACGAATTCCTTGAGCGGCGGCAGTCCGGCGTTGAGTGCCGCGACCGCGTCGTCGAGCACAGCCACGTGGCGCTCCTCCATCGCGAGGCGCCCGGGGATGCAGATCTCGCCGCCCAGGTCGAAGAGGTCGTTCTGGACGAGGGCGAGCGCGACCCGAACCGGCTCGGGCACGGCCTCGGCGAGCACGCATCCCACGGCGCTGTTGAGCTCGTCGATGTCGCCCATCGCCGCGATGCGCGGCGCGTCCTTCGCCACCCGCGTGCCGTCCCCCAGGCCGGTGGTGCCGTCGTCGCCGGTGCGCGTGACAATCCTGCTGAGCCGATGTCCCATAAGCGGCCGATTGTAAAGAAAAACCGGGGGCAGACCACGGTTTTCCCTGGCGGCGGGAGCCTGCTCCTGCTCGGAAACCGTGGTCTGTCCCCGGTTTTTCGCTGCTATCATCCGTTCGTGAAAACCACCTTTCTCGATTTCGAGCAGCCGATCGCCGAGCTCGAGCAGAAGATCGAGGAGCTGCGCTTCGTGCAGGACGACAGCGCAGTCGATATCTCGCAGGAGATCGAGCGGCTCTCGAAGAAGAGCCGCGAGCTCACCAAGGAAATCTACGCGAAGCTGTCGGCCTGGCAGATCTCGAAGGTCGCGCGCCATCCGCAGCGCCCCTACACCCTCGACTACCTGAACACCATCTGCACCGATTTCGAGGAGATCCACGGCGACCGCTCGTTCGCCGACGATCCCGCGATCGTGGGCGGGCTCGCGCGCTTCAACGGCCAGAGCGTGATGGCGATCGGCCACCAGAAGGGCCGCGACACCAACGACAAGATTTTCCGCAACTTCGGCATGCCGCGCCCCGAGGGGTACCGCAAGGCGCTGCGCCTGATGAAGCTCGCGGAAAAGTTCGGCGTCCCGCTGCTCACGTTCGTCGACACGCCCGGCGCCTACCCGGGCATCGGCGCGGAGGAGCGCGGCCAGTCGGAGGCGATCGGCAAGAACCTCTACGCGATGGCGGGCCTGCGCGTGCCGGTGGTGGTCTCGGTGATCGGCGAGGGGGGGTCGGGCGGGGCGCTCGCGATCGCCGTCGGCGACGTGACGCTGATGATGCAGTATTCGACCTATTCGGTGATCTCCCCCGAGGGTTGTGCTGCGATCCTGTGGAAGAGCGCCGATAACGCGAATGAGGCGGCCGAAAGCCTCGGCATCACCGCCGCGCGCCTCAAGACGCTCGGCGTCATCGACAAGGTGATCCCCGAGCCGCTGGGAGGAGCGCATCGCGACCCTGCCGAGGCGGCCAAGAACCTGAAGAAGGCGGTGCACGAGGCCCTTCGCAGCCTCCAGGACCTCTCGCCCGAGCAGCTCCTCGAGCGGCGCCAGGAACGCTGGGTCAATTACGGGAAGTTCAAGGAGCTGGCCGAGTAGGAGGTCCCATGGGCGCGAGTCCCTTCGCGGCCGAAGTCACCGCACGCGTCATCCGCGCCATCCCGCGCGGCTCCGCGATCTGCGCGGGCTTTTCCGGCGGCCTCGATTCCACCGTGTTGCTCGAGGTGCTCGCGGAGCATGTCGCTCCCGCGGGCTACAGGATCGCGGCGCTGCACGTGAACCACGGCTTGAGCCCGAATGCCGACACATGGGCGCGCTTCTGCGAGCGCTTCTGCGCGAACCATGGCGTCCCCCTCACGGTGCAGCCGGTCCAGGTGCGCGCGGGTTCCGATGGCATCGAGGCGGCCGCGCGCGCCGCGCGCTACGCGACCTTCGCCGCGCGCCCCGAGCCGTACCTCGCCCTCGCCCATCACCTCGATGACCAGGCCGAGACGGTGCTGCTGCAGCTGATGCGCGGCACGGGCCTGAAGGGCATCGCCGCGATGCCCGAGATGCGCCTGCTGCGCGGGACCGGCGTCCACGTCTTCCGGCCGCTCCTCGAATACCCCCGCGCGCAGCTCCTCGCGTATGCGCAGGCCCAGGGGCTTCGCTGGATCGAGGACGAATCCAATGCCTCGACCCGCTTCGATCGCAACTTCCTGCGCCACGACGTGGGCCCGATCCTCGATGCGCGCCATGCCGGCTGGCGCGAGGCGGCCGCGCGCTTCGCGCGCCACGCCGCTTCCGCCAACGATCTCCTCGAGGAGCTCGCGAGCCTCGATGGCGTCCCCGACGGCCCGGGAGTGCCCCTGCCGCTCGCGGCGGGCCTGTCGGAGTCGCGGCGCGCCAACGCGCTGCGCGCGTTCCTCGCGCGGAACGCCGTGGCGATGCCCACCGAGGCGCGGTTGGCGGAGATGTCGCGCCAGCTTTTCGAGGCACGCGACGATGCACGCGTGCGCGTCGACCACGCGGGTGTCGCGATCGTGCGCCACAAGGACACGGTCCTGATCCTGCGCGAGCTCGCGGTGCCCACGGCGGCACGCCACGACCCCTGGCGAGTCGCCTGGCATCGCGAGAGCGAGGTGGACCTCGGCGAGGACCGGGGGAGCGTGTGCTTCGAACCGGCCAGCGGGGAGGGGATCGCAGTGGATCCCGCGGGGCCGGGCGATTGGTATTTCGCGGCGCGCGCGGGGGGCGAGACCATCCGCCTCGGGCTCGACCGGCCGACGCGAACGCTCAAGAACCTGCTGCAGGAACGCGAGATTCCGATGTGGCAGCGGGAGAAGTTGCCACTGCTCTTCCACGACGGGCGGCTGGTGTGGATCCCCGGGGTCGGAATCGCCGCCGAATACGCCTGCTCAGCCGGCCAGGAGGGCTTCCAGCCGAGCTGGAGGGTAGCCGGAAAGGCTCCGGTGTGTTAAAATGAAAAGCTAAACTTTTCATCCATTTAGCGGGGATTTTAATGGCGGTTGAGCGTACCCTTTCGATCATCAAGCCCGACGCCGTGGCGAAGAACGTCATCGGCCAGATCTATGCCCGTTTCGAGAAAGCCGGGCTCAAGATCATCGCGGCGAAGATGGCCCACCTGTCGCGCAACGAGGCCGAGGGCTTCTACGCGGTTCACCGGGGACGCCCGTTCTTCAACGACCTGGTCGAGTTCATGGCCTCCGGACCGGTGATGATCCAGGTGCTCGAGGGCGACAACGCCATCCTCAAGAATCGCGACCTGATGGGCGCGACCGACCCGAAGAAGGCGGCCGCGGGCACGATCCGCGCCGACTTCGCGCAGTCGATCGATGCCAACGCCGTGCATGGCTCGGACGCCCCCGACACCGCGCAGGTCGAGATCGGCTATTTCTTTCCTTCCGCGAGCGTCTACAGCCGCTAGCGGCGCGATTGCGAAGCACGCTGGGCACGAGAGGCGCTGGACGATGGCCACGATCACCAACCTGCTGGATTTCACCCTGCCGCGGATGACCGAATGGTTCGCGCTCCAGGGCGAGAAGCCGTTCCGCGCGAAGCAGGTGTTCCGCTGGATCCACCAGCGCGGCGTGGACGACTTCGACGCCATGACCGACCTCGCGAAGACACTGCGCGACAAGCTCAAGGCCAGCGCCGAAGTCCGCGCGCCCGCGATCCTGTCCGAGCATCGCTCCGGGGATGGCACCGTCAAGTGGCTCTTCGACGTCGGCCGCGGAGCCAATGAGACAAAATCCAACGGCATCGAAACGGTCTTCATCCCCGAGGATGGCCGCGGCACGCTGTGCGTGTCGTCGCAGGTGGGTTGCGCGCTCGATTGCAGGTTCTGCTCGACGGGACGCCAGGGATTCAACCGCGACCTGTCCGCGGGCGAGATCATCGGGCAGCTGTGGGTGGCGAACAAGCGGCTGCATGAGTTGGGCGGCGCACGACTGGAAACCGGGGACAGACCCGGTTTTTCGCCCCTTTCGCCTGACGAAAATTCCAGGTCTGTCCCCAGGCCCGTATCCAACGTCGTGATGATGGGCATGGGCGAGCCGCTCAACAATTTCCAGCCGGTGGTCGATGCGATGACGGTGATGCTCGACGACCACGCCTACGGCCTTTCGCGGCGCCGCGTGACGCTTTCGACCTCGGGGGTGGTCCCGAACATCCGCAAGCTGAAGGAAGCCCTCCCGGTGGCGCTCGCGGTGAGCCTGCATGCGCCCAACGACGAGATCCGCAGCAGCATCATGCCGATCAACGACGCCTACCCGATCGCGACCCTGCTGGATGCCTGCCGCGACTACCTCGAGGCGGCGCCGCGCGACTTCATCACCTTCGAGTACGTGATGCTGAAGGGGGTGAACGACGCGCCCGACCACGCCCGCGAGCTCGCGCGCACGCTCGCGACGGTGCCTTCCAAGGTGAACCTCATCCCGTTCAACCCGTTCCCGGAATCGGGCTTCGAGAAGACCGAGCCCGACCGCGTGCGCCTCTTCCAGAGGATCCTGATCGAGGCGGGTTTCATCGCGACCGTCCGCAAGACCCGCGGCGGCGACATCGATGCGGCCTGCGGCCAGCTCGCCGGCCAGGTGGTGAACCGCATGAAGCCGAAGTCCCGACCCGTCCAGATCCACCGCCAAGCGAGGCCCTGATGCGCCGCCTGTTCGCCGCTCTCCTCATCGCCACCGCCGCCGGTTGCGCGTCGCAGAGTACCCTCGAGACGCGCCCGGTGACCGATTCGGGCGGCGCCGACAATCGCCGCCGCGCCGAGGTCCATACGGCGCTCGCGGGGGAGTACTACGCACGCGGCAACTTCGCGGTGGCGCTTTCCGAGGCGCGCCTCGCGCTGAAGGACGATCCCACCTTCTACCCGGCGCACAACGTCCAGGCGCTGGTGTTCATGGAGCTGCGCGAGGACGTGATGGCGCGCGCCGCGTTCGACCAGGCGCTGCGCATCTCGCCCAACAACCCCGAGGTGCTGAACAACTTCGGCTGGTTCCTGTGCCTGAGGAGCGAGACCCAGCGCGGGCTCGAAATGATGGTGCGCGCCGCATCCGACACGCTCTATCCGACCCCCGAGAAGGCGTGGCTGTCGGCGGGCCTTTGCCTGCGGCGCGTGGGCCGCAACAACGAGGCCGAGGACGCATTCCGCCGCGCCGTCCTGATCCGCCCCGACCTCATCGGCGCGCTCTACAACCTCGCCCTCCTCAGCTTCGAGCGCGGGGAGATGCGCGACGCCGAGAATTACCTGATGCGCTACACGAAGCTGTCCGCCCCCTCGATCGAGGCGCTGGTCCTGGGCGTGCGCATCGCGCGCGCCAAGGAGGACAAGGTCGCGGAAGACAGCTTCATGCAGCAGTTGCGCCGCCGCTATCCCGAGTCCCCGCAGACGCGTGAGCTCGAGACTCCTCGATAATTCCGTGGACGCAGACGACGCCCGCGAAACGCCGTCTCTCGGCCAGGCCTTCGCCGACGAGCGCGAGCGCCAGGGGCTGTCGCGCACCGAGGTCGCGCAGCGCCTGCACATGAGCGCGTGGCAGATCGAGGCGCTCGAGACCGGCGACTATGGCCGCCTGCCGAAGGGGACCTTCCTGCGCGGCTTCGTGCGCAATTATGCGAAGGCCATCGCGATCGATCCCGAGCTGATGCTGGAACGCCTCGCGGAAGCCGCGCCGCGAAGCCCCGCCCAGCGCATCGTGGTCCCGACCCAGAACATCCGCTTCGACCCCATCGGCGAGCGGCTGGGCAACCCTTACGTGAAGGCGGGCGCGCTCGCGGTGGTGTTCGTCGCGCTGGGATTTGCCGCGATGTACTGGTGGCTCTTCATCCGGCCCACGCCGCCCGCGGCGACCCTGTCGCCCCCGCCGCCCGCCGCCAAGCCGAGCAGCTCGCAGCCCTCGCCGCGCAACCTTGCCGCCGCACCGATCCCCCCGCCGGAGCCGGTGTTGCCGCGAGATGCGCCGAGCGAGCCCCTGAGGGCCGAGCCCCTGAAAGTGCTGCCGGCCAGATCGGAGTCGATGAGGGCGCAGCCGGCGAAAGCGGAGCCGGTGAAGCCCCAGCCCACGTCCGCGGCGCGGACGATCAAGCTGCGCTTCAAGGGCGAATCGTGGGTCGAGGTGAAGGATCGCAGCGGCAAGGTCCTGCTGTCGAAGCTCAACCTGCCGGGAAGCGAGGCGGAGGTCTCGGGCCGCCCGCCGTTCAACGTGATCATCGGCAACGCGCCCGACGTCGAGGTTCGCTACAACGATCGCCTGTTCGCGCTCGAGCCCCACACGCGGGTGGCCGTCGCCCGCTTCACCGTCGAATAAACCATGTCTACACGCCGCCCTTCGCGACCCGTCCGGGTCGCCGACAAGACCATCGGCGGTGGCGCGCCCGTCCTGGTGCAGTCGATGACCAACACCGATACCGAGGATGCGAAGTCCACCGCCGAGCAGGTTGCCGCGCTCGCGCGCGCCGGCTCCGAGATCGTGCGCATTACCGTCAACACGCTCGAGGCCGCGCGCCAGGTTCCCGAGATCCGCAATCGCCTGGAGAAGATGGGTGTGAGCGTGCCCCTGGTGGGCGACTTCCACTTCAACGGGCACAAGCTCCTTACCCAGGTCCCCGAATGCGGCCAGGTGCTCGACAAATACCGCATCAACCCGGGCAACGTGGGCCACGGCTCGAAGCGCGACGAGCAGTTCTCGATCCTGGTCGAGAAGGCGATCGAAAACGCGAAGCCGGTGCGAATCGGCGTGAACTGGGGCTCGCTCGACCCGGAGCTGCTCGCGCGGATGATGGACGACAACGCCCGCCTGGCGAAGCCGCTGCAGGCCGACGCGGTGATGCGCGAGGCGCTCATCGTCTCCGCGCTGCAGAGCGCGGCGCAGGCCGAGGACATCGGCTTGCCCGCCGATCGCATCGTGATCTCGTGCAAGGTCTCGGCGGTACAGGACCTGATCCGCGTCTATCGCGACCTCGCGGCGCGCTGCGACTACGCGCTCCACCTCGGACTCACCGAGGCGGGCATGGGCTCGAAGGGCATCGTCGCCTCCACCGCGGCGATGGGCGTGCTGCTGCAGGAAGGCATCGGCGACACGATCCGCGTCTCGCTCACCCCCGCGCCGGGCGGGGATCGCACCCAGGAAGTGATCGTCGCCCAGGAGATCCTCCAGACGATGGGCCTGCGCTCGTTCACGCCGATGGTCTCCGCGTGCCCCGGCTGCGGGCGCACCACGAGCACCTTCTTCCAGGAGCTCGCCGAGAAGATCCAGGGCTACCTGCGCGCGCAGATGCCCGTCTGGAAGTCGCAGTATCCCGGCGTCGAGGAGATGCACGTCGCGGTCATGGGGTGCGTGGTGAATGGCCCCGGCGAATCGAAGCTCGCCAACATCGGCATCTCGCTGCCCGGCTCGGGCGAGAAGCCGGTCGCGCCGGTGTACGTCGACGGCGAGAAGACCGTGACCCTCAAGGGCGAGCGCATCGCCGAGGAGTTCCAGGCGATCGTCGAGGACTACGTGCAGTCCCGGTACGGCGCGGGGAGCGCCGCGCCGCGCGAGTCACGCCTGAAATCCATCCCGATTCGCGCCGCATGAGCGCGAAACTCCAGGCCATCCGCGGCATGGACGACGTGCTGCCGGACGCAAGCCCCCTTTGGGAGAGGCTCGAGGACGCGTGCCGCGCGGTCTTCCGCCAGTACGGCTACCGCAACATCCGCACGCCCATCGTCGAGCCCACCGCGCTTTTCGTGCGCGGCGTCGGCGAGTTCACCGACATCGTCGAGAAGGAGATGTACGTCTTCGACGACCGCAACGGCGAGAGCCTCGCGCTGCGCCCCGAGGCCACCGCCGGCATCGTGCGCGCCGCGATCGAGCACAACTTCCTCTACAACGGCCCGATGCGCGTGTGGACCGCGGGCCCGATGTTCCGTTACGAGCGCCCGCAGAAGGGCCGCACGCGCCAGTTCTACCAGTTCGACGTGGAGGCGCTCGGCTTCGAGGGCCCCGACGTCGATGCCGAGCAGATCGTGATGCTCGCGCGCCTCTGGAAGATGCTCGGCATCCGCGACGTGGGGCTGCACGTGAACTCGATCGGCGACGCGCCCGACCGCAAGGCGCACCGCGAGAAGCTGGTCGCCCACTTCGAGCGCCATGCCGCAGTGCTCGACGCGGACGCGAAGCGGCGCCTGCACACCAATCCGCTGCGCATCCTGGATTCGAAGAACCCGGCGATGCAGGAGATGATCGAGGGCGCGCCGCGCCTCCTCGATTGCGTCGGCGCGGGTGCGACCGCGCACTTCGAGGCGCTCAAGGGGCTGCTCGAGCACGCCGGGGTGGCTTTCCAGGTGAACCCGCGCCTGGTGCGCGGGCTGGACTACTACAATCGCACCGTCTTCGAGTGGGTCGCCGGAAACATCGGCGCGCAATCGACGATCGCGGGCGGCGGGCGCTACGACGCGCTCTTCGAGCAGCTGGGCGGCAAGCCCACCCCGGCGTGCGGCTTTGGCATGGGCATGGAGCGCGTGCTGCTCACGATGCAGGCCTCGGGCGCCGGGGCCGCGGCCGCGGAAGTGGACGTGTTCGTGGTGCACGCCGGCAAGGACGCCGAGCGCATCGCCTGGCGGCTCGCCGAGGAATGGCGCGACGCGGGCAAGTCGGTGGTGATGGGGACCGGAGGAAGCTTCAAGTCCCAGATGAAAAAGGCAGATGCCAGTGGAGCCCGCTTTGCCGTGATCATCGGCGAGGAGGAGGTGGCGTCCAAGAGCGTTTCGTTGAAACCGCTGAGGGGGGGCGGCGAGCAAAAGAAGCTTGCACCCCTCGAGGCCCTCATGGAAGTGAATTGAAAATGGCTGGATCGTACGATTTCGAAGAGCAGGAACGCATCGCCGAGCTGAAGGCCTGGTGGGAAGACAATCGCCTCTACGTTGCCGGCGCGGTCATCGCGGCGATCCTGGCGTACGCCGGCTGGCAGGCGTGGCACTGGTGGGGCGTGCGCCAGGCCGAGGACGCGGCACTCCTCTACAAGCCCGTCGCCGAGGCGGCCAAGGGCAAGGACGCCAGGAAGATCGCCGACGCGGCCCAGCCGTTGATCGGCAAGCACCCGGGATCGTTCTACGCCTCCGAGTCGGCGCTGATCGCGGCCAAGGCGGCGTTCGACGCGGGCAACCTCGACGAGGCGCGCAAGCAGCTCGAATGGGCGCTCGACAAGGGAGTCGAAGAGCATCGCGGGGTCGCGCGCACGCGCCTGGCCTCGGTTCTGCTCGAGCAGAAGAAATACGAAGAGGCGCTCAAGGTGCTCGACGGCAACAAGGAGCCCGCATTCGCCGCCCCGGTCGCGGACCTGCGCGGCGACGTGATGCTCGCCCAGGGCCGCGTCGACGAGGCGCGCGCGTCGTACAAGCTCGCCATCGAGAAGGCCGAGGGCCGCAGCCCCGTGCGCAGCATCGCCGAAACCAAGCTGAACGCCCTGGGAGGCGCGAAATGAGGATCGTCCGCCGGACCCTGGGAGCCGCGCTCGCCGCCGCCGCGCTGGCGGGCTGCGCGACCTACAACCCGCTGGAGGCGCTCGGCATCACCAGCAGCCCGGCGCACAAGCCGACGCCGCTCGCGCCGTTCACCGCGCAGGTGACGCCGCGCGCGGTCTGGACCGCAGCGGTGGGCAAGTCGGGCGGCTTCAGCTTCCGCCCCGACATCGAGGGCGGGCGCGTGTACGCGGCCTCCTCCGATGGCGTCATCACGGTCCTCGACGAGGACACCGGCAAGGTGTTCATGCGCAGCGAGACCAAGAAGCAGATTTCCGGCGGCGTGGAAGTGGGCGAGAGCCGGATCGTCGTGGGCACGCTCAAGGGCGAGGTGGTGGCGCTCGACGCGAGCGGCAAGCAGGCGTGGGTCACCTCGGTCGCGGGGGAGGTCATCGCGCCGCCCTCGGTGTCGCGCAAGGTCGCGGTGGTGCGCACCTCCGACGGGCGCATCTTCGGGCTCTCGGTCGAGGACGGCAAGCGGCTCTGGGTTTTCCAGCGCCCCGCGCCCTCGCTCCTGCTGCGCAGCGACGCGGGCGTGCTCGCCATCGGCGCGGACGTGCTCGCGGGCTATCCCAACGGCAAGCTGATCGCCCTCGACATCGAGGACGGCAAGCTCACGTGGGAAGTGACGGTCACGCAGCCGCGCGGGGCGACCGAGCTCGAGCGCATCGCCGACGTGGCGGGGCTGCCGCTCATGGACGGCAACAACGTCTGCGCCGCCGCGTTCCAGGGCAAGGTGGCGTGCTTCGAGATCCAGACGCGCAACATGCTGTGGGCGCGCGATGTTTCGAGCGCGCGCGCTCTCGCCGGGGACGCGAAATACATCTACGTGGTCGACGACACCAGCGCCGTGCACGCACTCGACAAGGTGACCGGCGCCAGCGTCTGGAAGCAGGACAAGCTCGCGTGGCGCAAGCTCACCGCGCCGATGGTGGTCGACGGGCGCATCGTGATCGGCGACAGCCTCGGCTTCGTCCACGTGCTCGCAGCCGAGGACGGCGCGATCATCGGGCGCCTGGCCACCGACGGCTCCGCGATCAACTCGATGGTCCCCGCCGCCGGCGGCATCGCGCTGCAGACCGCCAAGGGCAGTGTTTCGTTGGTGAGGTTCTGAGGATTCTCTCCCCGGCCACGACCCCCTCCCCGACCCTCCCCCAAGGGGGAGGGAGAAGAGGGAGAGGGAGACTTTCGTGAAACCGACGGTGGTCCTCGTCGGCCGGCCGAACGTGGGCAAGTCGACGCTCTTCAACCGGCTCACGCGCTCGCGTGACGCGCTGGTGGCGAACCTGCCGGGGCTCACGCGCGATCGCCATTACGGCCAGGGGCGCATGGGCGACAAGCCGTTCATCGTCGTGGACACCGGCGGCTTCGAGCCGGTGAACGCCGAGGGCATCTACTCGGAGATGGCGCGCCAGGCGCGCGAGGCGATCGCGGAAGCCGACGTCATCATCTTCGTGACCGACGGCCGCGCGGGCCTCTCGCCCCAGGACAAGCGCATCTCGCAGCAGCTGCGCGAGGCCACGGCGCCGGTGTTCCTCGCGGTCAACAAGACCGAGGGGATGCGCGAGGAAGTCGTCACCGCGGAATTCCACGAGCTCGCCCTGGGAGACCCCCACGCGATTTCGGCCGAGCACGGCGAGGGCGTGAGGGACCTCGTGGACCTGGCGCTCGCGGGGTTCAGGGCGCAAGCCGAGGAGGAGGAAATCCCGGACCATCCGCGGGTCGCGATCATCGGGCGGCCCAACGTCGGCAAGTCGACGCTCGTGAACAAGCTGCTCGGCGAGGAACGCATGATCGCCTTCGACAAGCCGGGCACGACGCGCGACGCGATCGAGGTGGAGCTCGACTGGGAGGGCCGCAAGTACACGCTGGTCGACACCGCCGGCATCCGCCGCAAGGGCAAGGTGTTCGAGGCGGTCGAGAAATTCTCCGTGGTGAAGACGCTCCAGGCGATCGAGCGCGCCCACGTGGTGGTCCTCGTCGTCGACGCGAAGGACAACATCACCGAGCAGGACGCGCACATCGCGGGCTACATCCTCGAGGCCGGCCGGGCGCTCGCGGTCGGCGTGAACAAGTGGGATGCGGTGGACGCGGACAAGCGCAAGGACGTGAAGAGCGAGATGGAGCGAAAGCTCCAGTTCCTCGACTTCGCGGAATTCACCCCGATCTCGGCGCTGAAGGGCACCGGCATCAAGGCGCTCCTGGGGAGCGTCGACGTGGCGTTCGCCGCCGCGATGGCGAAGCTGCCGACGCCCAAGCTCACCCGGGCGCTGCAGTCGGCGGTCGAGCAGCAGCAGCCGCCGATGTCGGGGCGATTCCGCCCGAAGATGCGCTACGCCCACCAGGGAGGCTCGAACCCTCCCATCGTGGTGATCCATGGGAGCGGCCTGGACGGGGTCAAGGAGCCGTACAAGCGCTACCTCGAGAACTCGTTCCGCAAGACCTTCAAGCTCAAGGG
>JANMYH010000157.1:0-3746 GCA_031381925.1 Burkholderiales bacterium
CAAGCTCGTGGCGGAGGTCGCGTTCACCGAGTGGACGAGCGAGGGCCGCATCCGGCATCCGGTGTTCCACGGGCTCCGCGCCGACAAGGATCCGCAGGCGATCACGCGCGAGGAGGCCGCCAAGGGCAAGGAAGCTGCCGCCCCTCTCGCGGGAATCAAGATCAGCCATCCCGAGCGCGTGATCGATCCGGCATCGAAAGCAACCAAGCTCGACCTCGCGGCCTACTACGGGCGCATCGCGCCGCACATGCTGCCGCACCTCGCCGGGCGTCCCATCGCCCTGGTGCGCGCGCCCACCGGCATCGGCGGCGAGCTGTTCTTCCAGAAGCACGGCGAGAAGATCAGCATCCCGGGGATCAAGCAGCTCGACCGCAGCTTCTGGCCGGGACACCCGGCGATGCTGGAGGTGGCGAGCCAGGAGGCGCTGGTGGGTGCCGCGCAGATGAACGTGATCGAGCTCCACACCTGGAACTCCACCACCGCGGACATCTCCCACCCCGACCGCGTGATCTTCGACCTCGATCCCGGCGAGGGCGTCACCTTCGAGATGGTCAAGGAAGGCACCGCGCTCACGAAGAAGATGCTCGACCTCCTGGGCCTCGCGAGCTTCCTCAAGACCAGCGGGGGCAAGGGCCTGCACGTGGTGGTGCCGCTCACGCCCAGGTGGAACTACGACCGGGTGAAGGACTTCTCCGAGAAGCTGGTGGTGCACATGTCGCGCACGCTGCCCAAGCTCTTCGTCTCCAAGAGCGGCGCGCGCAACCGGGTGGGCCGGATCTTCGTCGACTACCTGCGCAACGGACGCGGGGCGACCACGGCGGCGGCGTTTTCGGCGCGCGCACGCCCCGGCCTCGGGGTATCGGTTCCGGTGACGTGGAAGGAGCTCCCCGGCCTCGAGGGCGCCGACCAGTGGAACATCTTCAACATCGACGAGCGCCTGGCGCTACCCCGCGATCCCTGGAAGGACTACGAGTCCTCGCGGCAGGGGCTCGACGCGGCCCTCAGGAAGCTTGCGCGGGAGTGAACTCGAAGCGGGCCCCGCCGGGGCCCGAGAATATGAGCTTGCCACCCTCGCGCAGCACGCGCCCGCCGGTTGCGGCGAGGAAGCGCCGCTCCACGTCGCCTTCGGGCCCGATGCACATCCGCTTGGTGGCGACGATCGGCCCCATGCGGACCACGCCGGCCTCGACGTGCCAGGTGCCACTCATCAGGTTGCATCCGGTGTAGCCGGTAAGGCGCCCTTCGCGCACGAATTCCAGTCGCGGGAGCGAGCGCGGATCGGCACTCTCGGCAACACCGACCCAACGCGTTCCCACCAACGAGGGGGCCAGGTCGGCCGCGGGCGCGACCGGCTCGCTCGTGGCGGCGCACGCCGCGAGGCTCACGGCCCAGAGCGCATGCAGGCGATGCGCCAGCCTCACTTCGGGATCTCCGCGGGCGGATCCGAGCGGAACTTCACCTGCCCCGCCGAGCCCGTCATCGTCATCACGTCGATGGCGATCACATAGCTCGAGACCGACTGCAATACTTCCAGCAGGCGGGACTCGGCAGCCTGGGTGCCGGGATCGCACGCGCGCGTGCCGCGATCGATGCGGCCCACCGCGATGGCGCGCGCGCCCACGGTATCCTGGACATAGCGCGCGGCGACCTGGTTGCATCCCCCGAAGCCCTCCATGCGCCCGTCGCCGAAGCGCAGCCACGGCTGCTCCCCGGCCACCGGCAGCTCGAGGTCCGCCTTCCACTTGGTGCCATGGAAGGGTTTCGGGGGCGGGTCCTTCTTCTGCATGGCACAGGCGCCGAGCAAGGCGGCGAGCAGCGCAGCGGCAATCGCGATTCTCATTTTTACGCTCCGGTCAGTCACTCATCAGGAAATCCAGGGCTTCACCTACCAGGTCCACCAGGTCTTCGGATCCGAGTGTCCATCCGGCGGGCACCGGCGCGCGGGCACGGGCGCGCGCCCGCGGCTCCTCGAAGCGCTGCCCCGCGAGCATGCCTTCGACGATCTTCGCCGGGTCGACTTGCCTCGGTGGGCGCTCGGCACGGCCCAGCTCGGCAAGGGTGCGCTTCACCGCGTCGGGGTCGAGAATCGAGATCGGCGAGCGGCAGTAGCCGCACTGCGCGTCGCGCTCGACGTTCACCGGCGCGCCGCATCCCGAGCAGCGCACCTGCGACACGCTCGCCTTGAGCGTCGCGATCTCGGATGCGGTGAGCGAGCGCACGAACTGCTTCTCGCGCAGGAACTGGAAGAACGTCGTGAGCCGGCCGTGCGCCGCCGCGCAGCGGTAGTAGGAGATGCGATTGGCGCGCTGGAGATCCTGCGTGAGCAGCAGCCGCTCGCGGCACGCGGGGCAGTGAAGCCTCTCGCCCAGGGGGCGCGGCGGCTCGTCGTTGTGCTCGTGGATCTTCCCGAAGAGCTCGAGCACCGCGCCGGGCGTGAGCTGGGCGCTTTCGTACTGGTCGAACCAGATCGCGTGGCAGGCGAAGCAGAGGTCGAGATCGACGCCGCCCTGGGGCTTGCGCGCGAACGTGCTCCGCTCCATGGGCGCCGCGCAGCTCGGGCACGCGATCGCCTTCAAGGCTTCTCCGCCAGGGCCTTCAGGTTCGCGAGGCCCCGCTCGAAGTCGGGACCGACCATGCGGTCCATCATCACCGCGAGATAGTGCTTGAGCGGGTTCGTGCCCACGTCGCCGGTGTTGGTCCAGGTGACCTTCGCGCCCCCGGGGGCGGCGTCGAGCGTGAACGCGCCCGCGGATCGCATCCCGAAGTCGGCGAACAGGAGCGAGTACTCGACACGCCGGTTCGGCTCGACGCGTGTGAACTCCATCGCGCCGGTGCCTTCGCTCTTGCTCTTCCACGACCACTTCGCGCCCTGCCCGAAGGGCGGGCCCGCGAAGGTCACGTCCATCGACGGGTCGCGCTCGTTCCAGGCGCTCCACTTTGCCCAGAGCCGGGGATCGGCGATGAGGTCGTAGACCTTCTCGGCGGGCGCGTTGATGACCGTGGACCGCGCGACCTCGAAGCGCGAGGGCAGGAAGAAGCCGATGCCCACGAGCGCGAGCGCGAGGATGCCGACCACCGCGAGCGTCCACTGGACGATCTTCATCTTTTTCCCCCTTTGGGCAAGCTTACAATAAGCCCATGTGCAGCCGTTACTTCCTCGACGCGGACGGCAACATCATCGCCTACACCTTCCAGGTGCCGGTGCACGACCGGATCCGCAAGCGTTTCAACATCGCCCCGACCCAGGAAGCGCCGGTGATCCGCGCGGCAGCCGGCGGCGCCCGCGAGGTGGCGATGCTGCGCTGGGGGCTCGTGCCCTCCTGGGCGAAGGACCTGAAGGTCGGCACGAAGATGATCAACGCGCGCAGCGAGGGCGTCGAAACCAAGCCGTCGTTCCGCGCCGCCGTGAAGGAGCGCCGCTGCATCGTTCCCGCCACCGGGTTCTTCGAGTGGCAGGGCGTGCCCGGGCGCAAGCAACCGTTCGCGATCACGCTCCCCGGGCAGTCGCTCTTCGCCTTCGCCGGCCTCTGGGAGCGCTGGGCGCCCACCGGCGGCGAACCAGTGGAGACCTTCACCATCGTCACCACCGACGCCAACGAGGCGGTCGCGCGGATCCACGACCGCATGCCCGTGATCCTTCCGATGGATGCGATCGATACCTGGCTCACCGCGCCGTCCGGCGAGGCGCGCGCGCTCCTCAAGCCCTATGCAGGGCCGGTGGAGCTGCGCATGGTGAACAAGTACGT
>JANMYH010000194.1:0-2111 GCA_031381925.1 Burkholderiales bacterium
CCCTGCGACTCGTCAAGAACGCGAAGGTCGGGGACCTGTTTCTCGTGAGCCTCATCTGCAACCGCAGACATCCGCCCTCCGATAGCGAGTCGACGATCTACGCAGACCCCGTGACGATCTTCGAAAAGCGGGAAGAGGTGAGGGTCGTCGAGGGTGCCCGTGGTTGGAGCGTCCCGTTCCGTTTCGAGGTTCCCATCACGGCCCCGGCCAGCCAGCTGCACCCCTCGGAGCGCCGCGACCTGGTTTCCTGGCGACTGGAAATGGTGCCGGCGAACGCGCTGATCGCCTTCTCATCGGGCTTCGATATTGTATTGGAGCCACCCTCCCGGGAGGCCATGAATGCCGAGGAATCCAAGGAGCCCGCCGGGCTCAAGGCCGAGTTGGACGCCCTCATGGCCCGGATGGCCGCGAACCAACGGATCGCCGACCCAACCGAATCGACGCAGTTGACTCGGCGCAGGCTGGGGGCGATGACGCCCACCGAGCGCGACAGCCTGCGGAAAACGCTTGCCGCTCCCGGCGTATCGGGCGCCACGGTAAAGCGGATGGCCGTCGGCTGCCTGGGCGTGGGCGCGATCACGCTGGCCCTGATATTTTCCGCGGCGTTGATATTCCGATGAAGAGCAGGTTCAACACCTTCTACTTCTGCATACTGTTCGTCTTCACGTTCGGCGCGATCGGCGCGGGCGCCTGGTACGTGATCGGCGCCACCATTTACGACGGCATGCGCGCGAAGGAGTGGGTGCGGGTGCGGGCGGAGCTGGTGAGCTTCGGCCAGGGGAGCGTGAGCTACAACTACCGCTTCGGCGAGAAGCAATACCACGGCGACCGGCTGGGCTCGAACGTCATCGGCGGCACCGACAACATCGACAGCTGGCACGACGACATCAACGAGCACCTGAATGACGCCCGTGCCGGGACGAAGCCCCTCCTGGTGTGGGTCAATCCCGACAACCCCGCCGAGTCGATGGTGGATCGTGAGATCCGCTGGAAATTCCTGGTCTTCGCTTCGGTGTTCGGATTCGCCTTCGGCGGCGTGGGGGTGGCCGCGCTGGTCGTGGGAATCTACGACCTCATTCCGAAGCGCTTGAAGCAGCTGCGGCGCAAGCGCTCCGACGCCGCCATGAACGTGGGCGGGCTGTGGTTCTTCGCGTTCCTCTGGAATGCCATCTCCTTCCCCATTGCGTTCCTCGCCGTGCCGCAGATGCTGAACGAGGGCGAGTGGATGGGGCTGCTGATCCTGGTCTTCCCGCTGGTGGGGCTGATGGTCCTCTGGGGGGCGATCCACGCCACCTGGGGGTTGATCCGGCGAGGGGGCGCCACGCTCGTCCTTTCCGACGACGCGCCGCAGCCCGGCAAGCCGCTTTCGGGGCACATCACTTTCGCCAAGGGCGTGAAGACCGGGCAGAACTTCCGCGTGCGGCTCGAGGCGCAGCGCGTCACCCAGGACGGCGAGGACACCAGCGTCCGCTCGGTTTGGAACAAGGAAATCCAGGCGCGCGTCGCGGATTCCGGGGGCGGCCCGCGCATTGCATTTCGCTTCGACCCGCCTGCGAACGTTCGCGCGGATACGTGGCGGGTGGAGGCGATCGCACCGGAACGCGGCGCCGAAGTGAAATACGGCTTCAACGTCGCCATGCAGCCGGCGGCCGAAGCGGATCTCTCGCCGGCCGTCGCGGCCTTCGACGACGAGCCGATGCCGGTGGCCCTCGGGCCGGGGTTCGAGAACGTCGAGCAGATGCTCAATGGCGCGGGGGTGAAGCTCACCCGCGACCAGCAGTCGAAGTTCACCGCCATGACCGCCGAGGAGCGCGCGAACGTCGCAAGACTCCTCAAATGGGCGCCGTTGGCGAAGAAGGTCGCCATCGCAGTCTTCATCGCATTCGTCGTTTTCCAGGTACTGGGCTTTTTCGCGGCGTTACTATCAAACTAAGGTGAAATTGGGCCCGGGCCATCGCCGCGTTGCGGCACCCGGGGCGACAAGGAGCGTGAAATGACCAAGCAAATACAGGATGCCTACATCGTCGCCGCGGTTCGCACACCCGTCGGCAAGGCGCCGCGCGGCATGTTCCGCAATGTTCGACCCGACGACATGCTCGCCCACGTGCTGA
>JANMYH010000239.1:0-12206 GCA_031381925.1 Burkholderiales bacterium
TGTAGATTTTAAACTTGTCCCTCGAGAGGCCGACCTGCCCACCTAGCAGCGGATGAACCCGAGCTGTACATTCCATGTACACGACCTCCGGCAGCCGTGGGCATTTTCGTCGTGGCGGGCGTCTTCGCCGCGCGGGGGTTCCGTCCGCCGCGACCTATCGGGGCGGCGTGAGCCGGTCGCGCGAGTAGCCCTGCACGCGCCTCCAAAGTAAGTCGCGTCGGGACGGCCTCGATGCGCTCGCGCGTCGGGCTCGCGAGCTCGTCGATCGCGAGGTGGGCGGGTGTGAATTTCACGTCCCGACAGTCCCAGCGTGCAGGGCGCCGAGCAGGACCTGGCCACGGAAGCGCGTGAGGCCCTCGCGGCTTAGCAGGGGGTGTTTTGTATGCCAATCAATGAGTTACGCTCAATCACCACTTTTGCCAGGACCACCGAGCTGGGTAGCCTGCGGCGCGCGGCCGCCGCGCAAAGAATCACGCCCCAGGCGGCGAGCCAGGCGCTGGCCCAACTCGAGAGGCATCTCGGCGTGCGGCTCTTCCACCGCACCACGCGCTCGATGACGCTCCCCGAGGATGGGCAGCGGTTCCTCGAGGCCGCGCAGCCGGCGCTCGCGGGACTGCAGCGCGCGATGACCGTCGTGCGTCAGGCGAAGGACGAGATCGCGGGTCCGCTGCGCATCGTGGCGCCGCGCCTCACCTTCGTGCGCGTGTTGTGGCCCGTGCTCGATTCCTTCTGCCGCAAGTACCCCGACGTGCAGCCCGACGTGGTGATGGAGGACCGCGTGGGCAACTGGGTCGAGGATCGCGTGGACGTGGGATTTCGCATCGGAGCCTCGCCCGCGGAAGGCGTGATCGCCCGGCGGCTCTTTCCGCTGCAACTCATCATCTGCGCGGCGCCCGCCTACCTCGCCCTCCACGGCGCGCCAAACACCCTCGAAGACTTGGCGTCGCATCGCTGCAGCGTCTACGCAACCCGAATACCGGAACGGTGCTTCCATGGAGCGTGAAGCTCGACGACGCGTTCGTGGACTACCCGATACCGCCGGCCCTGTGCACCAACGACGAAGGCCTCGAGACCGAGGCGGTGCTCGCGGGACATCTCATCGGCTCCCTCACCAATATCTCGGCCGCGGAGCACATCCGCTCGGGACGCCTGGTGCCGCTAATGACGCAGCACGTGTCGGAACGATTGAGCGTCTTCATGTACTTCGGCAGCCGCGCCTCACAGCCGGCGCGGGTGCGCGCCTTCATCGAATGCGGTGGAGCAGCTGAAGGACAGCAAGGAGTTCGTGCTGACGGCCAAGGAGCTCGCGGCCGCCGAGGGACGGGGAAGGAAGGCGGCGCGGAGATAGGGGACTTGTGGATCAACGTATTGCGCGAAACCCCGCAGAGTCGGGCGCGCGCAGCAACCCCCGCGACCTTGCGCCGCGACCGCTCCGCGGCTTCCACCGTGTTCGCGATGAACATCGTGACAGTCATTGGTCCAACACCGCCGGACCGGCGTTATGTAAGAGGCCTTCTGGGCCGGGCGATCAGGCGTGCAACCGCTCCGGTGCAATCACCACGATCGCGCGATTGCGGATGCGGATGATCCCCTGCTTCTGCAGTTTGTGCAGTTCCATGGTGACCCATTGGCGCGAGGCGCCGACCATGCTCGCAATCGCTTCATGGGTGAATGGCGCTTTCAGCACCGTGCCGTCCGGCGCCGGGGTGCCATAAACCTCCGCCAGTGTCCGCAGCGATTCCATGATGCGCTCGCTGACCGTCATGGTCGCCAGCATCTGCACGATGCCGGAGAAGCACTTGCCCTTGAACTCGAGCGCCTCGATCACCGCCAAGGCGAGCTGCGGCATCTCCATCACCAGCGAGCGCAAGGTCGAAGCCTTGAGATGCAACACCTCGCACGGGACGACCGCTTCACCCGACCAAAGGTGAACCCCCGCGCTCAGCACTTCCGGCGTCCCCACCATGTTGCCGGGCCGCCAGTAGGCGAGCGTGATCTCGCGGCCCTTTGGGGCCACGAAGAACGTCCGGATGATCCCCGACTGGATAATGAAGATGCCGTTATGGGGGGTGCCCTGGAAGAACAGCAGGTCGCCCTTCTTCAGGCTGCTCGATTCCGAGCAGGAGCGGATGATCTCCGCCTGCCGCGCATTGAGGTTCGCGAACAGGTTCGGCTGCGGGCCGAGCGTGCGCGCAACGGGCGCGGTCGTGCGCGTCTCGACGGGCTTCGCCGATTGCGGCTTGGGCACCAATTTCAACCGGTCAAACGCGGAGACGCGTCCCATTGGGATCCACAAAAGGTATCGAGGTGACTTTCATCGTTATCTTATCCCCTCCGCTGCCCACGTCCACTTCCGTGCCCAGTGCGGACAGGCCAACGGGCACGTAGGCAAGCGCGATCGGCTTGCCCAGCGTCGGGCTGTTCGCCATGGCGGTGACGTAGCCGACCTCCTTGCCCCCCGAAACGACGGGGGTCTTCGGGGCCGCTACCTTGGTGCCGGGGTCGCCGATGAGGCCCACGAGTTGGCGCGAATTTCCGCGAGCCTTGATTTCAACCAGCGCAGCCCGGCCGATGAAGTCGCCCTTCTCCATCTTGATCGCGCGCCCGAGTCCGGCCTCGAACGGGTTGATCGACTCGTCGATCTCCCGCGTGTAGACGTGATAGACCTTCTCGAGCCGCATGACACCGATCGTGCGGTTGCCGCAGAGCGCGAGCCCGTGCTCCTGGCCCGCTTCCTGCAGCAGCTCGTACATGTACCAGGCGTAGCCCGGATCGTAGAAAATTTCGTAGCCGAGCTCACCGGTGACGCCCAGTCGGCCAACCATGCAGTCGACCTCGCCCACCCTGCCCTCGGCGAAGCGATAGTAAGGCAGGGCTTCGTTGGAGACGTCGAACTTCGCGACCTTCTCCAGGATCTTGCGCGAGGCGGGCCCCTGGATCTCGATGCAGGTCGTGCCTGCCGACTGGTCGCACAGATAGGCGTTGAACTCGGCAATGTGCTTATCGATCCACGCACCCGCCTTGTGCACGTTGAAAGCGGCGACCGTCAGCAGGTAGTGGTTCGGCCCGAGGCAGAAGACCACGAGGTCATCAAAGATTCCCCCGTTCTCCGTGAGCATGCTCGTGTAAACGATGTTGCCGCGCTTCGCCTTGCTCATGTCGTTGGCGCACAGCTTCTGCACCGCCTGCAAGGCTTGCGGGCCGCGAATGTGGAATTCACCCATCGCATGGCCGTCGAACAGGATCGCCCGCTCACGACAGGCGCGCACTTCTTCCTCGAGAGAGGAGAAGTGGGTCGGCATCTCCCACCCCGCGAAGTCGAACCAGCCCTTGGGGTTGTTCTTGGCGTGCATGCCGAAGTGCGGTGATCTTTTCAGGAGCTTCGTCATCTCATGCTTTCCTTGTTTCCTTGTCCGGTCACTTCTTGCGGCGCGGGACTTCCACGCCGGGATGCCAGAGGTTGAAGTGGTTGCAGTGGCTGGGCAGCAGCGCGCCCTCCTTGAAGTACTCGTTGTAGAACTCCGTGTCGGCGTGGCACACCTGGATGAAATAGAGCAGGTGCATGGTGTCGTTGTGCGCCGGGAACTTGCCGTACTCCTCGTAGATGTAGCGGCAGATGTCCTTCACGCACTGGATGCCCTCCTCGCTCGCCTGCGGGGAAAGCTCGTCGAACTCCTTGTTGCCCGGCTTGATGTGCGGCTTCACCATGCCGCGCGCTTCCCACTCCTCCATGCCGAGCGTCATCCCGGCGATGGCGGCGTCGACCGCGGCGTCCATGTCCTTGTAGAACGGCGGGCAATAGCCTTCGAAGAAGCCCTTGCGTCCCACCGGATTGGGGAAAAGGTCTTCCTTGTTCTGGACGAACTGGAAGCCGAGGCCGCGGCAGGCGGGCGTGCCGCCCATCGCTACCAGCGGCGTGAAGCCGCCATGCAGCCATCCGCCCAGGCCCATCGAAGCCATGGCGAGCTGCAGCAACTGGCCCATAAAGGCGCCTTCCGCGGTGAGCCAGCTCACGATGATCTTCTCGAGGCGGCCCAGGGGAAGCAACTTGTTCTTGTTGAGGAACCCGTTCTTCCCCCATTTCTCGCAGCCCGCGGGCTTCATGCCGCGTCGCTCATCCACGATGTAGTAGCCGCCGGTCTCGTGCACGTAGCGGCCTGACTTCGAATCGCACATGTTGATCATCAGCTTGATGAGGTCCTTGCTGATGTCGGTTACGGGCATGAAGAGCGTGGTGCCGGGACGGTTCGTCACCCAGTGGTTGTGGGCAAAGATTCCCGGCTCCTTCGGCGGCAAGTCGAGGCGGCCGTCCTGCAGCTTCACCGTGTACTTGCGGTAGAAGTCGAGGACCTTGTTGCGGTCGTCGAGATTCTCGTACTCCCGCATCTTGCTCATCTTCGCGTCCTGGCTCTTCACCATGTAGACGCCGGTGTCGTTGGTGAAGAAGAGCTGGGTGCGGTGCGAGCCGATGGCGCTCGAGTGCGGCTTGCCGATGGTCTTCACCATGCCGCCGGGATACTCGCCTTCGCAGAGGATAGGGCCGGTCGTCGCGGTGGCCGCCGCCACCAGCATGGCCGTCTCGATCTCATCGAGGGGATACGGCTCCCTGTCCGACTGATAGCCGAACGGGCCTACCTTGAGCTCCATCCCCAGGCCGAAGCGCCGCGAGCGCCGGCCCATGATGGCGTCGAAGAGGGGATAGTTCCACGCCGCCTCCACCTGGGGCAGGGTCGCGAAGGTGCCGGTCTTGGATTGGTCGTTCATTCGCCATCTCCTTGGTTTCTACTGCGCTTTCGGCTTCGGGTGCCTCACCACCTTGAACGGCAGGCTGAGCGCGAAGCCCCAGAACGCGCCGCTGCTGGCCAGCTTGCCCAGCAGCATCCACGCATCTCGCGGCGTCACGTGCGTGCGCGCTTCCCACACACCCATCGCCCCCACCATCACCAGCGCATCGCCTTCGCGCTCGAAGTGCTTCACGTCGATCTCAAATTCGCCCGCCTGCGATTGAATCAACACGTCCGCCGCTCCCTTTGGGATTCGCTCCCCACGTTAACGAAGACGCGTCGCCGAATCAGTCCGGCAGTTGACACATCCATGAACTAGCAGCATCCGCCTCCCGCGACCACTTGCACCGGCAGGAGGTGCTCGCCGGCGACCATGACACCGCTGCCGCTCATCCTCACGATGCCGGTAACGAGAAGCTGGCTGCCGACCGGCATTGGCTTGCCACCCTTGGGCGGCAGGACCTGGATCGGCATTTGCGAGACGTCGTTCAGCAGAAAGCGCCCTCCCTCAGCGGTGCCGACTACCACTCCGTAAATCTTGACGCGCCGGCCGACGAAGTCGCCGGGCCGGTGCATGAGCTCCGCGATGATGGGCGTAGCCGCCGGCCGCGAATCGAGGGAAGCCATGGGCAGCGTGGGCGGCGCCGCCCACACCCCGAGGGCCAGGGCCGCGAACAAGGCGAGCCCGAGGCGTTTCATGAAGTCACCGGCCGCGCCGCGGGCTTGCCACGTGCGCGCTTGAACGCGCCCGCCGCTTCCTCGTAGAGGAGTGACAGCGTGCGCTGCTTGAGCTCGGCATAGCGCGGCGAGGTCAGGATCTCGCGCCGCTTGCGCGGCCGCGGCAGGTCCACGTCGATCACGGCCTGCACTCGCGCCGGAGACGAGCTGAGGACAATGATCTCGTCGCCCAGGTAGATCGCCTCGTCGATCTCCGAGGTCACGAAGACGACGGTGCCTTTGCGCTCATCCAGCAAGGTCAGCAGGTATTCCTGCATGAGCTCACGGGTCATGTGGTCCAGGCCGCGGAACGGCTCGTCCATCAGCAGCAGCACGGGGTCGTTGATGAGCGCGCGCGCGAGCTCGCAGCGCCGCTGCATGCCTCCGGAGAGCTGCATCGGGTATTTCTCCGCGAACTGTCCCAGCCCGACCGTTCGCAGGAGCTCCATGGCCTGGGTGCGGATCTTCGCGGGCTCGAGCTCCCCGCGCACCGTCGGGCCGTACATCACGTTCTCCAGCGAGGTCATCCACGGGAAGAGCGCGGTTTCCTGGAAGACGAGCAGGCGTTCGGGCCCGGGGCTCGCGATTTCGCGGCCGTCCATCGTGATTCGTCCGCTGTCGGGCAGCTCGTAGCCGGCCACCAGATTGATGAGCGTGGTCTTGCCGCAGCCCGACGGGCCGATGATGACGGTGAAGCGGCCCGGTTTCACCTCGAGCGAGCAGTCGTGCAGGATCACCTTGCGCGCCCCCTCCGGCCCGACGTGTTTGGTCACGCCGTCCACTTTAAGGTTGCCGAGGTTGGTGGTCATGGATCGGTCTACCAGTTGAAGATGACGTGATAGGTCGCCACGGCTGCCGCCAGGGCGAGCACGATGAATGGCGACCATGGCGCGATGATTTCCATCCAGCTCTTGCGGGGCGTGCTCATAGCTTGAAGGGCAGCGGGTAGAAGAAGTTGACGACGTACAGCGTGCCCGCGATCGCCGTCACGCCGCCGAGCATGGATTTCAGGATCGACTCGGGCACCCAGCGCTGGGTCTTGGCTGCCCACCACGATCCGACCACGCCGCCCGCTGCGGCGAAGAATCCCCACGACCACTCGGGCAGGATCGCAGTGCCCGTCACCATCGGCATCACCACCGCGTAGGTGAAGAGCCCGACTGCCGAGAGCACGATGACGAACGGAATGGTTGCCGCGACCAGCACGTACATCGGCAGCCCGTAAATGGCGACGAAGATGGGAACCAGCAGGAAACCTCCGCCCACCCCGAGCGCCGACGCGATCACGCCCACCCCGGCGCCGGTCCAGAACAGTCCCGGCGTCGAAAGAGTCCAGCTTTGCCCGCGGTAGGCAATCGAGATGCGGCGGCGCTCGCGGCCCACGGTTTCGATGCGGCCCGAGGCGCGTGGGCCGGGCTCGGCCCGCTGTGGCGTGTGCGGCCTCAAGACCGAATACAGGAGGTGGATGCCGACAAACCCCAGCGCGAGACCGACCAGGAGCTGGAAGGGCTTGGGCTCGGAAAAGAAGATCACGCGCAAGAACGGGCCGACGAGCCCGCCCGCGACGCCCCCCAGGCAGACCCACTTCGCGAGATCCAGGTTCCACTGCCCTGTGCGCCTGAAGCCGAGCACGGCGCCGATCGGATTGAGGAACGTGAGGATCTGCGTGGTGGGCGTGATGGAGGGCGTGCTGAACTGCAGGATCGACATGCTGTACGGCAGCGCGAATATGCCCGACGCCTCGCCGACGAGCGCCATGGTGAAGCCCGTCCACAGGCCCATCCAGAAAATGTGCCAGTTCGGCACTGCCACCCCCGCCAGCGGAAAGGGCCTGTCGCTTCCGGGGACATAACCGTGTTGCAGGATCGCCGCGGCGTACCCCGCGGCGAGGAAAGCGACCACGAGCGGAGCCACCCGGACGAGGAACTCGCGGCCGACCGACTCCCCGGCCAAGGGCACCTGGGCGGCCTGCGCGGGCGATCCTTGCATCAGAAGAGTCGCTGCCACGGTGTGAGGGATTGCCCGAGCGTCCGGATCAGCGCGCTGGAGAGGTAGCCCGCGATGCCGATGGACACCATGCAGACGATCACCTGGTCGATCGCGTTGATCTCGAACGATTGCCAGAGCAGGTAACCCAGGCCGTTGTTGCCCGCGATCATCTCGGCGGCGACGACCATCTCCCAGGAGATCCCCATTCCGACCGCCATGCCGGTGACGATCGAGGGTATCGAGGCGGGCAGGATGATCTTCCAGAAGACATGCCGCGGCTTCGAGCCGAGCGACAGCGCCGCGCGCTTATGGGCAATATCGATGTTGGACGCGCCGCCGATGGTGTTGAGCAGCACGATCCAGAAGGCGCCCAGGAACACGATCGCGATGACGCTGAGCTCCCGCGTGGGCCAGAAGATTATCGCGACCGGAATCCAGGCCACCGGCGGAATCGGCCGCAGCATCTCCACGATGGGAAACACCAGGTGGAAGGTGGTGCGGTTCATCGCCATGGCCAGCCCCAGCGGTATGCCCACGACCTGTGCCGCGATGAAACCCAGCGAGATGCGCCTGATGCTGAGCCACCACGCCTCGAGGTACTTGTCCGAAGTGACCAGGGCCTTCGCGCCCGCGAGCACGTCGGTGATCGACGGCAGGGCATGCAGGAACGGAATGTTCCACGCCTTGGCGTACTGCCAGATCACGGCGCACGTCGTGATGGAAATGAACCACAGCAGCAGCTCGAGGTTCCAGCGGCGCACCGCCCAGCGGCGCACCCGCGACCCCAGCGGCATGGCGGCATGTGCGCTCATGCGAGCTCCCTTTCACCCGCCTGGAAGGCCTTCATCGCCTCTTCGTGGATGAGCGCCTCCAGCTCGGCGTAAAGCGCGAGAAACCGGGGGTCCGTCAGCAGGGTATGGTCCCGTGGACGGGGAAGATTGGTCTTCACGATGCGCTTGACCGTGCCGGGCCGCGTGGACATCACCACCACGGTGTCGGCGAGGAAGATGGCCTCCTCGAGGTCGTGTGTGATGAAGAAGACCGTCTTGGGAATGGAATCGTAGACCTCGAGGAGGAATTCCTGGACGACGCTCTTGGTCAGCGCGTCCAGGGCCCTGAAGGGCTCGTCCATGAGCAACACCTTCGGGTTGTTCATGAGCGCCCGCACGATCTCGACGCGGCGCTTCTGCCCGCCCGAAAGCTGCTCGGGATACTGGTCCTCGATCCCGGAGAGGCCCACTTTGAACATCAGCTCGCGCGCGTGTTCCTTTGCCTGGGCACGGGACATCACGCCCTGCTGAATTGGCCCGCAGCTCACGTTCCAGAGCACCGTCTTCCATGGGAAAAGCGCGCCGTTCTGGAAGACCACCATGCGGTCGGGTCCCGGCATCGGCTCCACCTTCGGGCCCGCGACGCGCTGGCCATCGAGGCGGATCTCGCCGGAGGTCAGGTCGTCGAAACCGGCGATCGCGTTCAGAAGCGTCGTCTTGCCGCAGCCCGAGGGACCCACCACGACGCAGAACGCATTCGCGGGAATGTCGAACGTGACGTTCTGCATCGCCACTACGTTGAGTCCGCCCGGGTCGTAGGTCTTGCCGGCGTCATCGAATTGGAGGGCGCCGGACATCGTCAGATCCCTCCCAACATCTGGGCGCGCCACCGCATCATGCGATTGCCGATCGCGCGTAGCACCGCGCACGAGGCCCAGCCGAGCATGCCGAGGGTGCCCATGTAGATCACCATCGTTTCGTATTGTTGGTAGTAGTAGGTTTGCCACACCTGGTAGCCCATGCCTGATTGGCCGGACACGATCTCGGAAGCCACCAGCGAGAACCAGCAGGCGGCCATCCCAATCTGCAGGCCCACGAATACATAGGGCAGCGCGCCGGGGATGATCACGTGCTGGAGGATCGCCCGCTGCGAGAACCCGAGGGAGCGCGCGGCGCGCAGATGCGACTGGTCGATCGAGCGCACGCCGAGCAGCGTATTGAGGATCGTCACGAAGAAGGAGGCGAGAAACGTGAGCATGACGATCGGTGCCTCGCGTCCTGGAACGACGATCAGCACGACCGGGATATAGGCGAGGATCGGAATCGGCCGCAACAGCTCGAGGATCGGGAAGGTGAGGCCGTAGAAGACGCGACGCCATCCCATGAGCAGCCCCACGGTCACGCCCAGTACGGTGGCCAGGACGAATGCAAGCAGCACCCGCCTGACGCTGGACAGGATGTGCGTGTAGTAGTTGGCGGTGAAGATGGACGTGCCGTAGACCGGGTCACGGCTCCCCCACTCTCGCATCGTGCTGACGAAGCCCGGCAGCCGCGCAAACGTCCAAAGCTTCAGGACGTCGACGAAGAGGTACCAGTACAGGATGAAGAGCGCGATTCCGACCAGGCCCCAGCGGAACTGGGGCCCGGCGAAGAATCGCCTTGTTCTTTCGGACCAGGACGAATCCCCGACCGGGGCCGCGACCGGGAGGGGACGGGAGCTAATGTGCATGGATCGCCTTGAATGTTGCCCTCTCCCGCATGGAGCTCACATCTTGAAGAGGGCCACGTACTCCTGGATACGCTGCGGATCCTGCACCAGCGGATAGCCGACGTTCAGGTCGACCGCCTTCATGCGCGCCACGGGCGACGTCACGCCCATTTCCTTCATGGCTTCCCGCGCGATGCTGTCGTCGTGCGCGCCGTCGGGAATGACGTTGGACGGCACGACCTTGATCTCTGCCAGGTAATTGACGACTTTCTTGTGGAGGTTCATCACGTCGTTGTTCATCGCGAACGGCTTCTCGTCACGAATCGGGCCTCCGTTGTAGGGATCCGCGAGCAGGCCGCACAGCGAGAACCAGAGCGCCTTGTGACTCAAGCCCATCACGTACTTTTGGGCGATCTGCAGGACCTCGGCATGGTTCTTCGGATCGTAGTACCACATCTGCGCCTCGATCTCGGACTTGAGCCACGCCTTCACGAGGTCGCGGTTCTGGTCCATCAGGTCCTTGCGGCAGATGATGACGCCCGAGTCCCGCTCGCCCCAGGGTGCGCCTGTGGAGACCACGCGTGCGTCGCCGCTGCCAGCCACCGTGCTCACCGCAGCGCCCTGCGGATCCCAGGTCGCCGCGCCGTCGATGCGCTTGCCGCGAAGCTGGGTCGTGATGACGCCGATGGGCTGGTTCAAGTACTCCTTCGGCTTGACGCCCTCCTTGGCCAGGACCTCCTGGAAGAAGCGGTCGGTGCAGCTGCCTTTCGGGCAGGCCACTACCTTGCCGTCCAGCCACTTGATCGCTTCCTTCGAGCTCTTGAACTCCGGCGCATCCGCCCGGACCATGATCTGGTAGCAGTGATAGCCGGTGGGCGAGCTGCCCACGAGGGCGATGATGCGGATGTCGGCGCGTTCGCGCTGGAACGTCGCGATGAGGCCGGGGGCATCGCCGTTGTGGCCGATCTGGCTCTTGTTGGAGACCAGCTCGCTGGTCACGATTCCGCCCTGGATCGGGTGGCTGAAGCTCACCTCGCTCCCCGCGGGGAGGTACTTCTTCCAGATGCCCTTTTCCTCGTTGATCATTCCGAACCAGCCTTGAGTCCAATCGGGCCGGACGGCGAGGGCGAGGGTCGCCGCCTTGCCTTTCATCTGCTGGCCGTATGCCAGGTCCCCCCACGTCATGCCATAAGTTGACATGATCGCGCCGGCAATGCCCGACGCACTCTTGACCACGAACTGCCGTCGGCCGGGACTAATCGGCTTGCTCTCGTCACGATCGCTCATCACGCTCCTCCGGTTCTTATATGCGCCACTTGGACGCGAATTGCGGCTGCATCGAGCGCGCCGCTTATCGCCCCAAAGTCACATACAAAGCCCGCGTCCGTCTGTCAAGTGATTGACAAAACAAAGGCGCACATTTTCGGTGGAGGATCAGTGACATACACCAATGAGAAAGGCCCCGGGAGGAAAGCGGCGCGAAAATAGGCACGCTGCCCTAGAATCTGAGGCGCCCATGGACTTCGACGCCCTCATCATCGGAACCGGCCAGGCCGGCCCGGCCCTCGCAGCGCGGCTGGCCGGCGAGGGAATGAAGGTCGCCATCGTCGAGCGCGATAAGTTCGGCGGCACTTGCGTGAACAACGGCTGCACGCCCACGAAGGCGATGGTCGCGAGCGCGTACGCCGCCCGGACGGCGCGGCGCGCGGCCGACTATGGCGTGGTGATCGACGGCAGCCCGCGCGTCGACATGAAACGCGTGAAGGATCGCAAGGACCAGATCGTCCGCAAATCGACCGAGGGCGTTGAGAAGTGGATGCGCGAGTTGAAGGGCGCGACGGTCCTCAAGGGGCACGCGCGCTTCGTCGACGCATCCCGCGTCCAGGTCGGCACGCAGATGCTCACCGCCGGGAAGATCTTCGTCAACGTCGGCGGACGCCCGTCGGTACCGAAGATGCCCGGCATCGACCAGGTGCCCTACCTCACCAATGAAAGCATGATGGAGGTGGACTTCGTGCCGCCGCATCTCGTCGTGATCGGCGGCAGCTACATCGGGCTCGAGTTCGCGCAGGTGATGCGCCGTTTCGGCTCCGAGGTCACCGTGGTCGAGATGGGCCCGCGGCTCGTGGGACGCGAGGACGAAGACGTATCGCTCGCCATCCAGGAGTTCCTCGAGGCGGAGGGGATTCGCCTGGCCCTCAACGCGAAGTGCCTGAGCCTGCGCAAGGAGGCCGATGG
>JANMYH010000250.1:0-2193 GCA_031381925.1 Burkholderiales bacterium
CGGTCAAAGAACGGTGCAAAAATGGACAGCAATGCAACGCGTCCACTGTCAATGATCGGGCCGTGGACGGTATTGCGTGGGATGAACATCAAATCCCCGGCCGCGACCCGCTTGGTCTCCTCTCCGACTCGAAACCCGCACGTGCCTTCCAATACGAGCACAATTTCGTCGTGGTCCGGCTGCAGGTGGAGGACGTCTTCGCTTTTGTCCAAGATATTCACATTGCACGAAAGGTCGTCTCCATCGAAAAGAAATGTGCGCTTGATCGGGTCTGCAGCAGTCGCCAGGTCGGTCCCGAGCCTATGCAGCGCGTCTTTAAGTCGATAGAAATGCTGTTGATCCACAGTTGCCTCCTTTCGCGGAATTTGCCGTCTAACGATTGAGTTGAGCGGCCGACCACTGCCCAGTTTCCGCACCGGCTCGCGCACACATACACGCGCGCTGCGGCCACGATATTTCACGGTCGGCTCGAACGCGTTGTTAGGCTGCAACTGCCTACACCAGTCGACCCGACCGCCGCTGAACATGGCCACTGAAGTAGCTGCCCCCGGCCGTATAGCTCGGAAGCGACTCAAGCAGCTTAGCCGCGCTGGTTGCTTCCAGCGCGCGGGCTTGGGCGGAGTCAATTTCCCCGCGATACCAGCGTCCCGAGGCCGTAAATGCCTCGAACTCGAATTGGTAATGCACCCACAGTAGACCGCAGTCCACGCACGCTTGTAAGGAGACATCGGCGTACCGACCTTCAGCGGGGTCCGTGCCCAGGTAGCGGGTGTCAATGTGTTTATGCGCGCAAGAGCCTGCCATAGCGAGTTGCGGCCTAACTAGATATGGGTGGATGAATTGGTGGGTTTGGGGACATTTTGTCTGTTAAAACTACTCTGCCAATCCAAAGTCCTTGTTAATCCTGACGGATTCTCGAGGCGCTTGATAAAAGGAAAATCGAAAGGCGTCACGCCTCGCGACACTCGGGCCCAGATTGCCGCGAGAGATTGAGCGGGTGGCCACGATGCCCATTCTGCGGCCAAACGCGCCCCACGCTGCCTCACGGTCCGCTCGAACGCGTCGTTAGATTGCATGATCACTCAACCCTGGTACGGTGAGGAATATCGTGATATCGAGCAACGTGAATGCCAGTACCTCACGCCATGCCCCCATTCACCGGCACCACCTGGCCCGTGATGTATCCCGCGGCGTCGCTCGCGAGAAACGCCACCACCACGGCCACGTCCTCGGGCGTGCCCATCCGCTGCAGGGGGATCATGCGCTCGACGAATTGCGCATCGAACGCGCCCGCGCTCATCGGCGTATCGATGAGGCCAGGGGAGACGCAGTTGACCGTCACGCCGCGCGAGCCGATCTCGCGCGCGAGCGAGCGCGACGCCGAGTGCAGCGCGCCCTTGGCGGCCGCGTAGTTCACCTGGCCGCGGTTGCCGATCTCGGCCGCGATCGAGGTGATGGTTACGATGCGGCCCCAGCGCGTGCGGATCATCGGGAGCACCAGCGGCTGCGTCACGTTGAAGAACCCGTTCAGCGAGACGTCGATCACGCGCTGCCACTGCTTGGCGCGCATGCCCGGAAACGGGGCATCGTCGTGGATGCCCGCGTTGTTCACGATGATCTGGATCGGCTCGTCCTCGATGAGGCGGTCGAGGGCGGCGCGCGTGGCCTCGGCGTCGGTCACGTCGAAGGCGACCGCCTGGGCACCGATCGCAGAGGCGATTTCCTGGGCCGCCTCGAGGCGGCTATTCGCGTGCACGATCACGTCGCACCCGTCGGCCGCGAGCTTGCGGCAGATCGCGGCACCGATGGCACCGCTGCCGCCGGTGACCAGCGCGCGGCGCTTCATCGCGAGAAGGCCACTGTCACGCGGCCCTCGACGAGCTTGATCTCGCCCGAGGCGACCTCGAAGCGGTAGATCACGCCGGAGGCGCCGCCCCCGAGTTGCTCGACGTGGATCTCCAGATCACCAGCGACATCGTCGAGACGGCGCGCGTGGAAGGCGACCGAGCGCACCGCGGCGATCATCCCCGCGCCCGAGGGCTTCTGGGCTGCGAGTGCGCCGTGGGCCGCGGCGGCCTGGGCGCCGTACTCGATGCCCGCGACGATCGGCAGCTCCCCACCGCGGCGCAGCGGATGATTCGACGCCCGGTGATCGGTGGCGCGCGCGTGCAGCGTGGTCTCATCGAAGTCGAC
>JANMYH010000254.1:0-3115 GCA_031381925.1 Burkholderiales bacterium
TTCGACTTCCTGCCGAGCGGGGCCGGCGCCTCGATTGCCGTGTCTCCCGACGAGTCCCGCCTGCTCGTGGCGCGCGAGGAAGGGCCCGCGATCGACCTGATGATCGCACGGTAGAATTGGGGTTCGCCGTACCGTCCAACCCTCCCAGAGATACCCCCATGGATACCAAGCTGATGACCGAAACCGCCCGCGCCATGGTCGCGCCGGGCAAGGGCCTGCTGGCCGCCGACGAGAGCGCCGGCACCTGCAAGAAGCGCTTCGACTCCGTTTCCGTCGAATGCACGGAGGACAATCGCCGCGACTACCGCGCGATGCTCTTCACCACGCCGAAGATCTCCGAGTACGTGAGCGGCGTGATCCTGTTCGACGAGACGCTGCGCCAGAACATGAAGGACGGCACCAACATCGGCGCCTACCTCGCGAAGAACGGGATCCTGCCCGGAATCAAGGTCGACGCGGGCGCGATGGACATGGCGCTCCATCCCGGCGAGAAGGTCTCCGAGGGACTCGACAAGCTGCAGGCGCGCATGGCGGAGTACTTCAGGATGGGCGCGCGCTTCGCCAAGTGGCGCGCGGTGATCACGATCGGGCGCGACATCCCGACCCAGGCGTGCCTCGATGCGAATGCGCACGCGCTCGCGCGCTACTCGGCGATCTGCCAGGAGGCCTCGATCGTGCCGATCGTCGAGCCCGAGGTGCTGCTCGACGGCGACCACAGCGCCGAACGCAGCGAGCAGGTGCACCTCGACACGCTCGAGACCCTGTTCCACGAGCTCGCCCGCCAGGATGTCTCGCTCGAGCACGTGATCCTCAAGGCGAGCATGTGCGTCTCCGGCAAGGATCATGCGAAGCAGGCCGACGTGGCCGAGGTCGCGGAGCGGACCCTGCGCGTCCTCAAGCGCACCGTCCCCGCGGCCCTTCCGGGCGTGGTGTTCCTCTCCGGCGGCCAGAGCGACATGAACGCCACCGCGCACCTCGATGCGATGAACCGCATGGGCGCGCCCTGGCCGCTCACGTTCAGCTACAGCCGTGCACTGCAGGCCGTTGCCCTCAAGGCGTGGCGCGGACAGGCGGGCAATGTCGCCGCCGCGCAGGCGGCTTTCCACCACCGCGCGCGCATGAACAGCCTCGCCGCGAAGGGCCAATGGAAGTCGGATCTCGAGAAACAACCGGTCGCTGCGTGAAACCGGTCTTCGAGACCTCGATTGCGAGCCTGCCGCTCCTCGGGCGCGGCAAGGTTCGCGACATCTACGCGGTCGGCGACGACAAGCTGCTGATCGTCACCACCGACCGGCTGTCCGCCTACGACGTGATCCTGCCCACGCCGGTGCCGGAGAAGGGCCGCGTGTTGACTGAGCTCGCCAACTTCTGGTTCGCCAAGCTCGCTTCGATCATCCCCAACCATCTGACGGGGATCGATCCCGAGACGGTGGTCGCGCCGGAGGAACGCGCGCAGGTGCGCGGCCGATCGATCGTGGCGCGCAAGCTCACCCCGCTGCCGGTCGAGGCGGTAGTGCGCGGCTACCTCGAAGGCTCGGGGTGGAAGGAATACAGCGCGTCCGGCACGGTGTGCGGCATCGCCCTGCCCCCGGGATTGAAGCGCGCCTCCAAGCTGCCGCACCCGATCTTCACTCCCGCCACCAAGGCCGAGGCCGGGCACCACGACGAGAACATCACGTTCGAGCAGATGGCGTCGATGATCGGGCGTGAGCGCGCCGAGCGCGTGCGCGACACCTCGATCGCCCTCTACCAGCGCGCGGCCACCTTCGCCCTCGAGCGCGGCATCATCATCGCCGACACCAAGTTCGAGTTCGGCGTCGACGCGGCCGGCGAGCTGCACCTGATCGACGAGGCGCTCACTCCCGACTCCTCGCGCTTCTGGCCGCTCGACACGTGGCGCGAGGGCGCGAGCCCGGAGAGCTTCGACAAGCAGTACGTGCGCAACTGGCTCGACGGCATCGGCTTCGAGCGCAAGCCCCCGGCGCCCGCGATGCCGCCCGAGGTCGCGCGCAAGACCTCGGAAAAATACCAGGAGGCCGCGCGTCGCCTGATGGGCTGACCAGGAGTTCGATGGAATTCTTCACTTTCGCCTGGATTACCGAACCCGAGATCTGGGTGAGCCTCCTTACCCTGGTGGCGCTCGAGATCGTGCTCGGAATCGACAACCTGCTCTTCATCTCGATTCTCGCGGACCGGCTGCCCGAACACCAGCGGGCAAAGGCACGCAAGGTCGGCCTCGCTGTCGCGCTCATCACGCGACTGATGCTGCTCGCCGTGCTGGCATGGATCGTTTCCCTGACAGCGCCGTTCATTACCCTCGGCAAGTTCGCGCTATCGTGGCGCGACCTGATCCTGATCGGTGGCGGCCTGTTCCTGCTGTTCAAGGCTACGCACGAGATACACAACGAGGTCGAAGGAGACGAAGAAGACAGGGGGCCGGGCAAGACCGCGGCCGCGTTCGGAGCGGTAGTTGCGCAGATTGCGGTCGTCGACATGGTCTTCTCGCTGGACTCCGTCATCACGGCCGTGGGCATGGCAGACCAGCTTTGGGTGATGGTGGTCGCGGTGATTGCCGCGATGCTGGTCATGATCGTGGCGTCCACCCCGCTCGCCAGGTTCATCGCCGCGCATCCCACGGTCAAGATGCTGGCCCTGTCGTTCCTGCTGCTCATCGGCGTCCTGCTGATCGCGGAAGGATTCCACTTCCACATCCCGAAAGGCTACGTGTACTTCGCGCTCGTCTTCTCGGTAATGGTGGAGGCGCTCAATACCTGGGTGCAGCGCCGTCGCCGCCGGGTGCGTGCCGCAGCGGCGGGGCGCTGACTTTGGGTGCGAGGATAGATCCGCGCACGCTCACACGCGAGCTGCTCGCATTCAACACCATCAACCCGCCGGGGATGGAACGCGCCTGCGCCCGGCACCTGGGCGCGATCCTCGAGCAAGCCGGCTTCGGCGTCGCGTACCACGAGTTCGCCGAGTCGCGCACCAGCCTCGTCGCCACGATCGGCGGCGACGACGCACGACCGCCGATCTGCTTCACCGGCCACATCGACACCGTTCCGCTCGGCGCCGCGCGGTGGAAGCGCGACGCGTTCGCCGGCGAGACCGACGGCGA
>JANMYH010000312.1:0-7867 GCA_031381925.1 Burkholderiales bacterium
GCCGAGAAGGCCCAGGACCGCGCCCACCACAACGGTCGCGGCGATGACGCGGAAGCGCACGAGACGGGTCAGGACATCGACCAGTGGTGCGAGGGCATACGCGATGAGCAGTGCGACCAGCAGCGGCACAAAGAAGGGCGCACCCCAGTGCAGCAAATAGATCGTCGCGATCGCGGCGATGATGCCGACTGCCGCACGTCCTCCGTTGCCCTCCATCGAAGTTCTCCACCGGGAATTGCGGCCGTTGCCGCGTCCGTCATTCTCGATCGAGGCCTGACGACAAATCTGTCGGTCCCCGGCGGGTGCCGCTGTAGGACAGATGGCAGGGCGCTCTCTGGCTTCGGGTCCGCGCAGGGGCATACGGTATAATTCCGGGCTCGCGTGGGGTGGTAGCTCAGTCTGGGAGAGCGTCGCGTTCGCAATGCGAAGGTCGAGGGTTCGATCCCCTTCCACTCCACCAATACCCTTGTGCAGCACAATCCAGCGGCGTCCCAATCGGGCGCCGCTGTCATTTCCCTCACGAGCGTGCCCGTGCTTCACGGCGACATCGACGCGCTCGACGGCAGCCGCGACCCTATCCAGGTGAGCACCGGGACTCGGTCTATTCGTCGCGCGGCCGGCAACCAACGCCGAGTCTGCCTGTCTGGCCTAACGCGCCCGGGTAATTCCACCAACCTGGGGGCGCGTTTTTCGCGCCCTGCCGCGCCCGGCGCGGTACATTTTTCCGCTTTGATGGGATTTCACCGCCATGCCGCACCGAGTCGGGCTGCGTTATTCCCTCGATTCCGAGCCGGGGCTGCACCGCCGGGAGGGAAGCCGCGGCTTCGAGTACGTGGGCTCCCGCGGCCGGCCGGTGACCGGGCAGGCCGCGCTCGCCCGCATCAAATCCCTGGTGATTCCCCCAGCATGGACCGATGTGTGGATTTGCGCGGATGCGACCGGCCACCTGCAGGCGACGGGTCGGGATGCGCGCGGCCGAAAGCAATATCGATATCATTCGCGCTGGCGCGAGATGCGCGATGCGCACAAGTTCGACCGCATGTTCGCGTTCGCGAAGGCGCTGCCGGCGATTCGCCGGCGCTCTCGCGCCGACCTGCAGCTCCCGGGACTGCCGCGCCGCAAGGTGCTCGCCACCCTGGTGCGCCTCCTCGAGACCACCAGCTTTCGCATCGGCAACGAGCGCTACGCCGAGGAGAACGACTCGTTCGGCCTCACGACGCTGCGCAACCGCCACGCGCGCGTCGCGGGGGACAAGGTGGAGCTCGAGTTTCGCGGCAAGAGCGGCAAGTTCCACAAGGCCACGGTCGACGACCCCCACCTTGCGCGCATCATCCGGCGCTGTCGCGAGCTGCCGGGCCAGACGCTGTTCGAGTATCTCGACGGCGACGGCAAGGCGCAATCGATCGGCTCGTCGGACGTGAACGACTACCTGAAGGAGATCGGCGGCACCGATGTCACCGCCAAGGACTTTCGCACGTGGGCGGGGACCGTCTTCGTCGCCAACGAGCTCGCCCGGCGCGAGGGGCCGGTGGGTGCGTCACACATGGTGGCTGCGGTGCGCGAGGCGTCGCGGCGCCTGGGAAACACGCCCGCGATCTGCCGCAAGAGCTATGTGCATCCGCAGCTTCTGGACCCGAAGACCTGGGCGCGGCGCACGCGCCACAGCGCCTCGCCGCGCAAGGCGGGATTGCGTGCCGACGAGGCGGCGTTGATGCGCCTGCTTGCCCCGATCAGGACGGCGAGCAGAGCTGCGCACCCTCGTCGCTCCAGGTCGCCCTCATCGCCGAGTACTGCGCCGGATCGGCCGTGAAGCGGTGGTTCGAGTCGTTCTGCGCAGCGCGGTCGTTGTAGACGCGATACACCGCAGTGGTGCCCGAGGGGCATTGGCCGTTCACCGGGACCATCGCGTGAAACGCGATGCCCTCGTAGCCCCAGCCCAGGAACGTCGCTCCGCGAGCCGCGGCGTCGGCGCGCTGCTGCTGCTCGAGCGCCTTAAGGTAATCGCACTCCTGCTTGCTGCCCGTGAAGAAGTGCGAATTGGGGCCGCGCGCGTAGAAGCGGCAGACCGCAACCGCGCCCGGGCCCGCATCGGCCGCGCGCGCCCAGGATTTGAATCGCATCCCGGTGCGCTTCCAGTCGCCCTGGGAACCGCGGTCGAGGAGCGCGATCTCGTCGGCGCCCGTGGCCATGAAGTAGTGGTCCAGGCTCGCCGAGTAGTACTCCACGACCGGCGTGGTCGAGGCGATCACGAGGTCGCGGGTGAAGAACTTCTCCGACGCGCCGCCGCTCACCCGCCCCCAGCCTTCGACCCGGTAGCTGCCGGGCGCGAGATCGGGAATTCGCACCGCACCATAGGCCGTCCAGCCGGCGGGCGCGGCGCCGCTCGCGGGGGCGGTGGCGAGGTATTCGAAGTCCACGCGCACCACGTTGCCGGAAATGCTCGCGCGCATCGTGCGCGGGTTGAAGTACGCGGCGCTCTTCACCATCACGTGGGTTTGGGCGAACGCCTGGGGCTCCATCGGGACGGTGTAGAGACCCCACGCGCCGGGGGGCACGACGGCTAGCGAGCTGGAGACCGTCAGTGGCGCTGCGCCCGGGTTTTCCATGTTGTGCAGGCGCGCGGTCAACGTGTAGTTGCCGGGGACGAGCTCGCCCAGGTTGACCGGCTCGTAGCCGAAGTCGGGACGCATGGGGCCGAACCCGGAGGTGAGGTACTCGAAGTCGACGATGACGTTGGAGCCGCTGATCGAGTAGCGCGTCGCGGGCGTGAACGTCGGCCAGGCGGCATCGCGAAGCTCGACGAGGACCGGTTGGCCGTAGGCGGGCACAAACGGGCTCGCGGAGACCTTGGGCTGCTGCGCGGCGGCAGGCAGCGCGATGCAAGCGGCGAAGGCGAGGGCGGCAAGAGAGTTCTTCATTGGGGGGCGATCTGTAGACGGGTAGCTACAGCCAAGATAGGTTTTGGCTGTCGATCCCGGAATAAGCGTTGGCCGCGCCCTCGGGTCAGCCCCGTCCCGCTTGGCGTAGTCCGACGCCTACGTCCTACAGCGAGGGTCGAGGACAACAAGTGCCGTGCAGCGCTGGCATCTACGGCCCGGTCCACGGCGCACAGTCACTCCGACACTCAGGAGTGACTTCATGTACCCGGCAGCCATTGCGTTGACCCTCGCCATCGCCTCCGCCCCCGCGGGTGCGGCCGATGCCGTGGCTCCCAAGGCGCCCCTCGAGCTCCGGCCCAAGGCGGCGATCGCGCCGATGACGCCGACCCATCGCTTTGCGCCCTTCGTGATGCCGCTGTCCGAGCCCGACCCCGAGTTGCTGCCGCGCCGCGATGAGCGCCTCGAACAGAGCCGCTCCTCCTGCAGTAGCGACCGCTCACTTTGCTACGACCCGAATTCCGGACGAATCGTCTACAAGCCGGCCCGCGCGCTCATGCCCGACCTCCCCGGCCTTCAACGGGAGAACATCTCCGTGAAGCGAGACCGGATCGTTTTGCGCTATTCCTTTTAATAGGGAACGTGTAGGATTTGTCCTACAAAGGAATCCGCACGCGCCGACGCCACCCGGATCAAGGGGGCTGGTGTAATACGTTCCACGATGTATCCGACAACCCAACATCAACAAACAGGAATCAGCGCCATGATCCGGCTGCTCATCGTCGATGACCATGACGTGGTTAGGATGGGACTGAAGCAGGTCTTCTCCGGCCGCGTCGACATGGAAGTGGCAGGCGAGGCCCGCACCGGCGAGGAAGCCATCGCGCAGGTCAGAGCCACTGCCTTCGACGTCGCACTTGTCGACTTGTCCCTGTCGGACATGTCGGGAGTCGACGTGCTCAACCGAAGCAAGGCAATCCGCCCCGAGATGGCAGTGCTGATCGTGAGCGGCTATCCCGAGGACCAGTACGCGATCAACCTCCTGAAGGCGGGTGCTTCGGGTTTCGTCGCCAAGGACGCTCCCAGCGAGAACCTGGTCTCGGCCGTCGTCGCCGCCGCCCAGGGCCGCCGGTATGTCAGCCCACGGATCGCCGACAAGCTCGCGCAAGGCCTGGCCGGCCCGGCCGCCGACCAGCCCTCGCACACCCAGCTCTCCGAACGCGAGTTCCAGATCTTCTGCAAGCTCGCATCCGGCCAGAGCGTGTCCGAAATCGCCAAGGAGCTCTTCCTGTCGGTGAAGACCGTGAGCACCTACCGCTCGCGCATCCTCGAGAAGATGAACTTCAAGTCGAACGCGGACATCACCTACTACGCGGTGAAGAACCAGCTCATCGCATGATCATGACGCTCGCCCCGGGCGCACCCCAAATGCACGCACCGATGCCCCACGAAGGCAGTCCCGAACGCAGGACCCTTCCGCCCGAATTCCAGACTCGCAAGTCCGACGAGGAAGTGATGAACGCCCTCGTCGTCGAGGACTCGCCGCAGATCGCCGAACGGCTGGTCGAGCTGGTGTCGGTGCCGAACCGCGTCGAGGTGGTCGCGACGGCCGCCACCGAAGACGAGGCGCTCAACGCGTGCGACCGCCACACGATCGCCCTGGCGATCGTCGATCTCCAGCTCGCCCAGGGCACCGGCTTCGGCGTGATCCGCCGCTTGCGCGCCGCCACCGGGGCGAACCCCGCCTGCATCGTGGTGCTCACCAACCACGCGGTGCCCGCGCTCAAGGTCGCCGCCTTCGAGGCCGGCGCCGACTACTTCCTCGACAAGTCCAAGGACTTCGCGACCATTCCGCGCCTGATCGGCGAGTTGCTCAACAACAAGGGCAACTAGGGAAAAAAACGGGTGTCAGAGACCCTTTCCCGAAGCCGGGAAAGGGTCTCTGACACCCGTTTTCATTTCAGCGGGACGAAGACCTCGATGCGGGTGCCGCGTCCGGGGTGCGTGATCAGGTCGAAGGTGCCGCCCAGGGAACGCATGCGCTGCATCATGCCCGCGATGCCGTGGGCGCGCGCGCGCGCGCGGTCGAGATCCTCGATGCCGATTCCGTCATCGGAGATGCATACCCGCAATCCCTTCCCGGTGCGATCCACCACCAGGTCCACGGCCTTGGCGCCGGCGTGCTTGATGGTATTCGCGAGGCTTTCCTGGACCAGCCGGAAGAGGGCGATCTCGAGGTCGCCGGGCAACCGCTCCAGGCGCTCGCTGATGCGCATCTTGCAGTCCAGGCGCGCGGTCCTGCAGGTGTCTTCCACGTACCACTGCAGCGCCGAGGCGAGCCCCAGGTGATCGAGGAGCGAGGGGCGCAGGTTCTCGATGATGCGGCGCTTGAGGTCGATGCCCTGGTCGATCAGCGCGTTCAGGCGCTTCATGCGGTCGGTATATTGCGGCTCCGATCCGAGGCGGCTTTCAAGCCAGGCGAGGTCCATTTTCGCCGGCGTGAGGATTCCTCCCAGCGAGTCGTGCAGCTCGCGTGCGAGCAACGCCTTCTCGCGCTCGGAATGGGTCTGGAGAAAATTCGAGAGGGAGGCGAGCGACTCGTTCTCTGCCTTCAGCTTCGTGACCAGCGCGCGCAGCTCCGCTTCGCCCAGCTTGTCGAGATTTTCGATGGAACCCAATGAATTCACCGCCGGAGTAGAAGCAAAGACGGCCATGAGGAAGTCTACCCCATGGCCGTTGGTCCCTATGCTGAGAGGTGCGCGCTATCAGTCGCGAAACAGGCGGTTGTCGGCCACGCGGATGCGATCACCCACGCGAATTCCCTCGAGGGAACTCTGCAGGAAAGTCGCTTCGCGCCCATCGCGGAACTGCACGGTGACGCGGTATTGCTCGTCATCGTTGCGACGCCGCTCGACCTCGTTGCCCACGACCGCACCGCCGACCGCGCCGGCGACCGTCGCCGCATCATTGCCGCGCCCGCTGCCGACCTGGTGGCCGAGCACGCCGCCGATGATGGCGCCGGCAATCGCGCCGCCACCGCTCGTGCGGCCGCCGCCACGCACTACGTCGATCGCGACCACGCGGCCGGAATCGCCGTAAGCGGCGGGGGTGTTGTAGCTGGGGCCGGAGTTATAGCGCGGCTCGCTGTAATACGCCGGGTCCGAGGCGCAGCCTGCAAGGGCGAGCGCAACGGTTGCGGCGGCAATGTATCGGGATTTCAGCATTTCTGACTCCTTGGAACGTTAGACAGAGCGCCGGAACACGCCCATGAGGAGCGAGACCACGAACGCGACGAGGAAGATGAAGAACAGGATCTTGGCGATCCCGGCGGCGCCGGCGGCGATTCCGCCAAAGCCCAGAACGGCGGCAATCAGTGCGACGATGAAGAATACGGCGGCCCAGTAAAGCATGGTGGAGCTCCTTTCGAGGTTGAGGTGCGAATGGAATGGTTCAGTGCATAAGCTTCTTGCGGACGGAGCGTTGGCGATAGGCGCGCACGACGTACTTCAAGGCCGCCGTGCCGATCGTGAGCATTGCCGGGCGCGCTGCGAGCGCTGCGGCGAATCCGAGGAGCCGCCGGGTCGGATTGGCCTGGATGCGCTCGAGCCGCCGTACCACGTTGGCGCGCTGCAGCTCCGCGGCCAGCACGACCAGCTCGCGGCGGCTGCGCAGTTGCTCGAGCTCAGTCACCGGTGCCTCGCAGCATTTCCTGCAGCCCGCTCTCATCGCCCTTCAGCACCTTGATCGTCTCCTGGAAAATCGGATGGCGATTCTTGGATTGGGTCCAGATGTAGGCCGCGCCGCCGGCGCCGGCCGCCAGGAAGATCCCGGCCGCGATCGCGAGGATCGCGGGCCGGTTGGCTTCGGAAGCGAACAGCACCAGCGCGAAAATGCCCAGCAGGAGGCCAAAGGTGAGCAGGTAAAGCGCGGCGACGGCGACCATGATGAATCGCACGACCCACGCCTTCTCCTCCTTCAGCTCGATAGCCACCAGCTCGAGCCGGGTCCGGACCGCGCGCACGCTTGTCGAGGCGATACCTCTGATATCGCCGACGAAACTCGTCGCTTCGCGGATCACGGGCTCGCTCCTAACGGCGTGACGCGAGGAAGCCGATGATGGCACCGGCCGCCGCCGCGATTCCCACCGCACGCCACGGATTGCTGCGGACGTACTCGTCGGTGGTGGTCATCGCCACTTTCGCGCCATCCTGGACCGTGGTCTGCAGCTCACCGAACTTCTCGCGAGCGACTTCGTACTGGCCAGCGAGCTTCGACTTGACCTCTTCGTATTGCCCCGCGACCTTCGACTTCACGTCGTCGATCTTGGCGGCGCCCTCGTCCTTCACGGTTTTCAGAAGCTCCTGAGCCTCCGAAACGACGTTTTGCACGTCACGGCCGACGGGGCTGTTCTGGGCACGGGTTTGCATGTTCATTTCCAAGTCTCCTGGCTGTCGCGTTGGTCGATTACTTGGCGGCGAGGCGAATGTCGTTCTTGACCGACTTCACGCCCGAGGTGTTGCGCGCGATCTGCGCGGCTTTTTCGGCCTCGGCCATGCTGTTGGCAAAGCCCGACAGCTGCACGACGCCCTGGTAGGTGTTGACCTTGATGTCCATGGCCTTCACGAGGGGATCTTCGACGAACTTGGCCTTCACCTTGGTGGTGATGGTGGCGTCGTCGATGATCGCGCCGGCGGACTTGTCGCCCAGGTGGCTGCAACCGACGGAGCCGATGGCGATGGCGGAACCAAACAGGACTGCGGCAAGAAGGGATTTCGATTTCATGGGTTTTCGCTCCAAAGTGTGCAGAGTTCGTTGTAAGTGGTGGCCCGGGGAGACGGAAGTGAAGCCGGATCTCCCTCTTCGCCAGAATAGGGATACGCACGCCCCGGCTCTGTCGGATGCCCTGCCGGTACGTGCGAGCGAACATCCTATTCAGGCGTGGGATTCGTCCTACAACCCGTGGGGGACTCGCGAGGACAAGCGGAAGAGCC
>JANMYH010000316.1:0-1698 GCA_031381925.1 Burkholderiales bacterium
GCGGCAGTGTCGCCATCCAACGCAGCAGCGCCGCGGTTTCCCGGGTGGCGTGGAGTCGCCCGAACAGCCCGAGTGCCGCGCGCGCGTCGTCCAGCGCGGCGTTAGGCGCGCCGGAGGCCGCGAACAGCTCAGCGCGGGCACGCAGTGTCTCGGCCTCGTTGAGTACGGCACCATGCTGGCGCGTACGTTCCAGCGCAAAGTCGAGCAGTGAGCGGGCCTGACCGTACTTGCCCGTCGCCGTACACGCGACGCCCGCCAGCCGCAACGCGTCCGCCTCTCGCACCGGTTCCCCCGCGTCCCCAAACTCCTGCGCCACCCGCCGCGCCGCCGCCTCGGCCAACGATGGATCCCCGCGCCGGAGCGCCAGCTCGGCGCGCCCGAGCCGCGCGATGGACACTAACAGCGCCTGATGCGCATCGCGCGCGAACTCGGCGCTCCGCTGCTCCAGCTCGTCCGCCTCATCCAATCGTTCCAGGTCGCGGAAGGTGATCGCCATGTTGTGGTAGCACTCGGCCAGGCCGCGGGTATTGCCCAGGCGCTGGTGCGCGGACACGGCCAGGTTGTACAACGCCAGCGCACCGGTCCAGTCGCCTTCGATGTTGGCGATAGCACCCAGGTTGTTCATCGCCCGTGCCACGAGTGCGTCATCGGCGTCGGCACGGGCCAACTCGAGTGCGTCGGAAAAGGCGCGACGTGCGTCGTCCAGTTCACCCAGTTCAAAATGTGCCGCACCGGCGAGCACCGTCGCTCTGCGGAAGCTCGCACGATCTTCGCTCCCTTCAATGCTGGGCAGCACGTCGCCCAACCATGCGCGCGCTTCACGCGCCTGACCGGTCCGCACGAGCGCCTCGGCCAGGAGCGTCGCGCATTCGGGGTGATGGCGGACGAGCTGCGCGTGCTCCAGCAGCAACGTACCCGCGTCGGACCACGCGCCAGCCGTAGCCAGACGCTGCGCTCGCGTGCGAATCTCGCGGATGTCGGAGTCCGGACTCATGGCAGCGACTCCAATGGCGCGCCGGTCTGGTTAGGCATCAGCGCCCTCGCCTTCCGACTCGTCCTGAGCGTTCTCGAGGAGCCGTTGCAGCCGCGGGCGAGAGATGCCGAGCCTTCGTGCGGCTTCACTCTTGTTACCGCCGCACGCCTCGACCGCGCGTGCGACCGCCACTCCGATAATATCGGCGAGCAACACGGGGTTCGACGATTCCGCTGCTCGCCCCTCGGCCGTGAGCGTTTCGAACTCGAAATCCGCCGCATCGAGCGTCGGCTTGTCCGAGAGCAGAATGGTGCGTTCGAGCACATTGCGCAGCTCACGGATGTTGCCGGGCCACGCGCGGTCCATCAGTGCGCTCTCCGCGCGCGCGTTCAAACTGGGGCGTGGAAGGCCGTACTCGGTCGCGAACTTGGCCAGGAAGTGACGCGCCAGCGGCACGATGTCTTCGCGTCGCTTTCGGAGTGGCGGAAGCGCGACGGGAAGGACATTGAGCCGATAGAACAGGTCTTCGCGAAACTGGCCTGCCTTCACCGCCTGCTCGAGGTTCACGTGCGTCGCCGCGATGACTCGAACGTCGATGGCGATCGAGCGGACACCGCCCACGCGGCGGATGCTGCGTTCCTGCAAGGCGCGCAGGAGCTTCCCCTGAAGTGGCAGCGCCAGATGACCGATTTCATCCAGGAAGATCGTCCCGCCCTGCGCCATCT
>JANMYH010000414.1:0-1931 GCA_031381925.1 Burkholderiales bacterium
GAAGATCGGGACGGTCTCGCGGCTGCGTCCCGCCGAAAACAGTTTGAGTAGCAGCAATCTCGCGTCCCGTGCGCCCCGTGCCCTCGCCTACGATTTCAGGTCGCGGTGGCGCGCCACCACCTGGTATTCGGAGCCGAAGCGCTCGGCCAGCTGGTCGGCGATGTAAACCGAGCGATGACGCCCGCCGGTGCAGCCGATCGCGACGGTGAGGGAAGCGCGCTGGTCGAGGATGAAGCGCGGCAGCCATCGCTGCAGGAAACGCTGGATGTCCTCCACCAGCAGCCCCGCCTGCGTCTCGCGCTCGAGATAGGACACCACCTCCGCGTCATGCCCGGTGAGGTCGCGCAGCTGCGGGTCGTAATGCGGATTGGGCAGCACGCAGCGCGCGTCGAAGACGAAGTCCGCGTCCAGCGGCGGCCCCGACTTGAATCCGAAGGACTCGAAAACCAGGCTCATGCGCGTGCCGTCCGCGACCACCAGGTCCTGGATCCACTGGCGCAGCTGCCCCGGGGTCAGCATGCTGGTGTCGATGCGCTGGCCGATCTCGGAGAGCCAGGCGAGCACGCGCCTTTCTTCGGCGATCGCATCGCGCAGCTCATGGCCCGCGCGTGCCAGCGGGTGCGGCCGGCGCGACTCGGAGAAGCGCCGCACCAGGCTCTCGTCGGTCGAGTCGAGGAAGATCACGCGCACGTCGGTTCCCCGCGCGCGCTCCCTTTCGACGATGGCCGGCAGGCTTCCGAGGCTTTCGCGGCTGCGCGCATCGGCGCTGATGGCGACCTTCGGCTCGCCGCGCGCGAGCGAGTATTCGGCCAGCGGGGCGATCAGATCCGCGGGCAGGTTGTCGACGCAGAAATAGCCGGCGTCCTCGAGCGCCTTGAGCGCCACGCTCTTCCCCGATCCCGACACTCCCGACAGGAGCACCAGCTGCATCAGTCGGCGGCCTTGTCGCGTCCCGCCGCATCGAGCCGCATCGCGGCCTCCTGGCGCTCGATGAACTCCCGCGTTGAATCCACGCCGCGCGTGAGCAGGATGTGGTTGCGCACTGCCGCCTCCACCAGCACGGCGAGGTTGCGCCCGGGTGCCACGGCGAGGGTTACGGTCGGAATCTCGACGCCGAGAATGTCCTGGGTCCCGGAACGCGAGGCGAGGCGGTCCTTCGGCTCGAGGCCGCCCACGGGCATGTCGAGGTGCACCATGAGGCGCAGCACCTTGCGCGGCCGGACCGCGGTTTCCCCGAAGATCGAGCGGATATTGAGCACCCCGAGCCCACGCACCTCGAGGAAGTCGCGCAAGAGCGGCGGGCAGCGGCCCTGGATCGTCTCGGGGCCGATCTGCTGCAGCTCCACCACGTCGTCGGCCACGAGCCCGTGGCCGCGCGAGATGAGCTCGAGGGCGAGCTCGCTCTTGCCGATCGAGGAGTCGCCGGTGATCAGCACGCCGATCTCCAGCACGTCGAGGAACACGCCGTGGAGGGTGGTGATCTCGCCCAGCTCCTGCTGCATGTACGGGCGCAGCACGTTGATAACGTGCTGGCTGGGCTCGGTCGAGGTGATGACCGGCGTTGCGGCGCGGCCGGCGGCATCGAGCAACGCCGCCGGGGCCGCGAGCCCGTCGCCCACCAGCACCAGCACGGTGTCGCCACCGACGATGCTGGCGACGGTCTGCTCGCGCGCGGTCGAATCGAGGCGCTCGAGGTAATCGACCTCGCGCGGGCCCAGGACCTGGCCGAGCAGCGGATGGATGAGGTTCAGGTGGCCGATGAGGCCCACGCCGGGCTTGTGCAGCATCGCCCCGGTGAATTCCCGCGTGCCGCCCGCCATGCCCGCTGCCCAGGCGAGCCCGAGGCGCTCGCGCCGCTCGTCAAACAGCCGCTGAACGCTGAGCCGGGGCATAGGGCGACCACTCGGTGATCAGCCGGTGGGCCGCCTGGA
>JANMYH010000334.1:0-7694 GCA_031381925.1 Burkholderiales bacterium
GCCTGCCCGGGTTCGGCGCGCGCCGGCCGGGGACGCTGTCCGGCGGCGAGATGCAGCGTGCCGCCATCGCGCGCGCACTGGCCCATGAGCCCCGGCTGCTGATCGCCGACGAGCCGACCGGCAACCTCGACGCCGGCAACGCGGCCGCCGTCCTCGACTGCCTCGCCGATGCCGTCAAGCGCGCGGGCGCCGCGGCGCTCATGGTCACGCATTCGCCGGTTGCCGCGGCACGCGCCCACCGCGTGCTCCGCCTGGCGGGCGGAAAGCTTGCGCCGTGAGGCTGCCTCTCGCGCTCCAACTCGCGCGAGGAGCCCTGGCCGCAAGCGGCGTGCGCATCGCGCTCACCATCACCTGCATCGCACTCGGCGTAGCCCTCGCCGGGGCGGTGCATACCGTGCACTCCTCGGCACTCGCCGAGATCGAGCGCGCCGCGCGCACCCTCGCGGGCGCGGCCGATTTCGAGGTCCGCGGCCCGCGCAGCGGCTTCGACGACGCGCTGTTCGCGCCGATCGCCGCGCGACCCGAGATCGCGGCGGCAAGCCCGTTGGTGGAAGTCGAGGCAGCGCTGGTACGCGGCGGGACGCTGCGCATCCTCGGCATCGATGCATTCCGCGCGATCGGCCTGCAGCCTGCTTTCGCGGCGGGCGCGGCGGCGACGGGCGCAGGCAACGCGGCCGCTCTCCTCGACGCCGACGCCCTCTGGCTATCGCCCGCCGCCGCCGCGCGACTCGGACTGGGCCCCGGCGCGACGCTCGAGGTCATCGCGGCCGAGGGCACCCGCACGATGCGCGTGGCGGGCCTCCTGCCGGGATTGCACGCGGGCGGGGATCTCGCCGTCGTCGACATCGCAGCAGCCCAGATGCTTTTCGCGCGCCTCGGCCGGGTCTCGCGCATCGACCTGCGATTGCGCCCGGGAGCGGACCCGAAACGTGCACGAGCCGCGATCGCCGCGCTACTTCCCGCCGGCGTCGTCGTTTCGGAGGCCGCGTCGGTGTCGGGACGCGCCGCGGACATTACGCGCGCCTACCGCGTCAACCTCGACGCGCTCGCCCTGGTCGCCCTCGCGACCGGGGCATTCCTGGTGTTCTCCACGCTCGCGCTGCAGGCTGCGCGCCGCCGCCAGGAATTCGCGCTGCTGCGCGCCCTCGGCGTGACGCGCAAGGGCCTCGTGTTCCTGCTCGCATTCGAGGCGGCGATCATCGGTGCGGCGGGCGCGCTCCTCGGCACCGTGCTGGGCCTCGTGGGCAGCCGCCTGCTGCTGCAGCGCTCGGGCGCCGCCCTGGGCGCCGGCTACTTTGGCGGACAGGGCAGTGCCTTCGTCCCGGACCCCTGGGGGCTGGGGGGCATCGCGCTGCTCGGCGTGGGGATGTCGATCGCGGGCGCGATGTGGGTCGCGCGCGCCGTTGGCCGCATGGAGGTGGCCGAGGCACTCCGCGACCGCGCGGCGGACCTGCCCGCCGGCTCGTCCCGGTCGGCATGGGTCGCCATCGGACTGGTGATCGCCGGCATTCCGCTGCTCTGGCTCGCCCCGATCGGCGGGCTGCCGCTCGGAGGATACGCGGCGATCGCGCTGTGGCTCATCGCGTCGGTGGTCGCCGTCGGGCCGCTGTGCCGCCTGCTCCTCGGTCGCTTCGACCCCGCGGGGCCGGTGGCGTCGCTCGCGCTCGCGCAAGTGCGCCACCTGCCGGGCCACCTCGCGGCGAGCGTCGCGGGCATCGTCGTGAGCGCCACGCTCTGCGTGGCGATGGCGATCCTCGTGTCCTCCTTCCGGGTGACGCTCGAGGAGTGGCTCGCCGGCGTGGTAGGTGCGGATATCTACGCACGCGCCGCCACCTCCGGCGACGGTGCGTACTTCAGCGAGGAGGATCAGCGCTCCGTGGCACGCCTGCCCGAAGTCGCCGCGGTGGAGCCCCTGCGCTACGACCGCCTGGTGCTCGGCGAACGCGACGCCCCGCTCTCGCTCATCGCGCGCCCCATCGACGTGCGCATCCTCGGAGGCTTCCAGGCCGAGCCGAGGACACTGCCGCCTCCGGGCCCGCTGCCGCCGGTGTGGATCTCGGAAGCAGCCCGCGACTTGCGCCGCTGGAATACGGGCGACGCCATCCGCATCCCCATCGCCGGGCGCGCGGTCGACGTGCGGGTGGCCGGCGTGATCCGCGACTACGCGCGGACCTGGGGAGCGGTGTTGCTCGAGACTTCGGAATACCGGCGACTCACCGGTGATACGCGCGCAAACGACCTCGCGATCCACCTGCGCGCGGGCGTCGACACGCGCCGGGCCCACGCGGCGATCCGCGCCGCGCTGCCCAACTCGCCCGGACTCGCCCTCGAGGACGCGGGAGAGATTCGCCGCCTGTCGCTCGCGATCTTCGACCGCAGCTTCGCGGTCACCTATGCGCTCGAGGCGATCGCGATCGTGATCGGGCTGGCCGGCGTGACCAGCAGCTTCGCGGCACTCGCGTGGTCGCGACGGCGGGAATTCGGCGTGCTGCGCTACATGGGCCTCACGCGCGGCGAAATCCTCGCGATGCTCGCCTTCGAGGGAGCCGCGGCCGGCGCGCTCGGTGCGGTGATCGGGCTCGTCTCGGGCGCGGCCGTGAGCCTGGTCCTCGTGCAGGTCGTCAATCGGCAGTCGTTCCACTGGTCGCTCGAGATCCACTGGCCGCTGCTGCCTCTGGCGGCGCTGGTGGCGGGCATCGTGGCCACCTGCGCAATCGGCGCCCGCGCAAGCGCCGCCCTCGCGGTTCGCCACGAAGCGGTGCTCGCGGTGAAGGACGACGCATGAACTTGCATCGGCACTTCGCGGCGGTCCTCGTGTTCGTCGCCTTCCAGGCATGCGCATTCGATCCCGTCCAGCCGGGAATAACCTTGGCATTCCCTCGCGACCATGGCAGCCACCCGGGCCATCGCATCGAATGGTGGTACGTCACGGGCCAGATCGAGTCCTCGAAAGGGCCGATGGGATTCCAGGTGACGTTCTTCCGCGTGCGCAATCCCGCGGCCGACGACAATCCCAGCCGCTTCAGCCCGAAGCAGCTCCTATTCGCCCACGCCGCATTGGCCGATCCCGCCGAGGGACGGTTGCTGCACGCACAACGCTCGGCGCGCGCGCACGAGGGCCTCGTCGAGGTGCGCACCGGCGAGCTCGGCGTGCGCCTCGACGACTGGTCGCTCGAGCGTGACGGCAGCGGCGGCTACCGCGCGCGCATCGCCGCGAGCGACTTCGCGCTCGACCTCGAGCTCCGGCCCACGCAGGCGCCGATGCTCCAGGGCGAAGGAGGGTTCAGCCGCAAGGGGCCGTCGGGCCGCCACGCGAGCTACTACTACAGTGAGCCGCAGCTGCAGGTGACCGGGCGCGTGCAGGCCCACGGCCGCTCGCGCGAGGCCAAGGGTACCGCCTGGCTCGACCATGAATGGTCGAGCGAGCTGCTGGCCGACGACGCCATGGGCTGGGACTGGCTCGGCGCGAACCTCGGCGACGGTGGCGCCCTCATGGCGTTCCGCATACGCGCGAAAAATGGCGACACCCTCTGGGCGAATGCGCTGCTGCGCGCCCGCGACGGCCAGGCGACCGCATTCGGCCCCGACGCGGTGTCGTTCACGCCGAGGCGCGCCTGGAAATCGCCGCGCACTGGCGTCTCCTACCCGGTGGCCCTCGAACTCCGCGTGGGAGGCGAGGCCTGGATGCTCGATCCGATGATGGACGACCAGGAACTCGACGCGCGCGCCAGCACCGGCACCCTTTACTGGGAAGGCGCGGTCCAGGTGCGCTCGCAGGCCGGCTCATTCGGGCGCGGCTACCTCGAGCTCACCGGCTACGGCGGGCGGCCTCCCTTCTGATGGCTGCGAGCGTCCGCGACGAGGTCGGCTACATCGCGCCCATCGAGGGCCTGCGCGGCGTGGCGGTGTTATGGGTGATGGCGTTCCACTACGTGGTGGTGCGCACCGCGGCATTCCCTTCCGACCCCTGGCTCCAGGCGGTCGCCGCGTCGCCCGCCGCACAGGTGATCGTGCGGAACGGCTACCTCGGCGTGGACCTCTTCTTCCTGATCACCGGGTTCCTGCTGACCCTCCCGTGGTTCAGGCATGCCGAGCGCGGACTGCCGGCACCGGCGGCGCGCGAGTTCTACCGCCGCCGGGCGCACCGCATCCTCCCGGCTTACTACGTGCAACTCCTGTTCCTCTTCCTCATCTGTGTTCCGCTGCTGCGCGACCTCACCTATTGGAAGACCGACCTCGCGTACTACCTCCTGAACTTCGCGGCGCACGTGACGATGGTGCATTACACGACGCCGCTCACCAGCTCCTCGGTCGGACTCAATGGCGCTCTCTGGACCCTGTCGCTCGAGGCGCAGTATTACCTCCTGCTCCCGCTTCTCGCGCCGTGGATCGTGCGCGCCCCGCGCGTCATGGCAGGCGTGCTGTTCGCCGCGGCCGTCGCATGGCGCTGGCTCGCGCAACACGACCTCGCACCGCTCGTGGAAATCGAGATGGCGCTGGGCGCGCTCTGGAGCCTGCCCGAATCGAAGATCCGCCACCTGCTGGGCACGCAACTGCCCGCGTACCTCGGACACTTCGCGATCGGCATCCTTGCGGGTCGCGCGTGGCTGCGCTGGCAGGGCAGTCGTCCCGGCAAATTCGAGAGCGCTGCCTGGCTCGGGGCTGCGGCGGCGAGCCTCTTCGTTCTCTACCGGATGCATGCCCCCGGCGGCGTCTGGCTCGGCGACTTCAACTGGATCCTCATCCCGATCGCGATGGGGATCGGGATGCTCGCGCTGGTCTCCCGGGGCGTGGCGGCGGCGCGGCCGCTGCTCGCCAACGCGCCGCTGAAATTCGTCGGGCGCATCAGCTACTCGGCCTACCTCTACCACCTGCCGCTGCTGCTGCTCTGGAACAAATTCGCGCCGAAGGACCTCGGGTGGCTCTCGCTGCCGCTCTACTTCGGAATCGTGATCGCGGTCGCGTCGGTGTCCCATCGATGGGTGGAGTTGCCCAACATGGTTCCCGTCCGTCCCTCAGGAGGGCAGGGATTTGCGGGAGCGGGTACCGACCGCGAGCGCCGCGACGATCGCCAGCGACTGTAACAGCGCCACGCCCCAGAGGACGTGGGTGTAGCGGCCCGCGTCCATCAGGAGTCCGAACACCAGGGGCGCGATCGCGAGGCCGGTATCGATGCCCGAGTAGACGAACCCGTAGATTCGCCCGTAGGCGCTCGAGCCGAAGGTGCTGGTGGCCGCGCGGCGCACGAGGATGTCGCGCGACGGGCCGGAGAAGCCCGCGCCGAATCCCATGAGCGCCATGATCGCCACGATGCTCCACGCGGGGACCATGCCCGACGCGAGCGAGATCGCGCAGAGCGCCGCGCATCCCAGGGCGATCGCCACCAGGCGGTCCTGGTTCTCGCCCTTCGACGCGAAGAACCCACCCGTCGCGGTGCCGGCGGCGTTGCCGAGCAGGTACGCGGTGAGGCCGGTCGTCGCGAAGGCGAGCGTCACACCGTAGGCGCGCTCGAAGATCGGAGGTGCGAAATTCTGCAGGGCGCCGAACGCCATCACCGCGAGCAGGAAGAATGCGAAACACATCCACACCACCGGCAGGGCGAGGAACGCGAACGAGCCGCCGGTACGCTTCGCCGCTTCGGGCGTGCCGAGCTGGGCGTCGTCCAGCAGCCGGCGGTTCATGAACAGGAAGCCGAGCGCGAGGAACCCGACGATCGACGCGCCCACCGCCGCCGCGCGCCAGCTCGAAGCCTGCGCGATCGCGAGCACGAACACCGGGGCGGCCGCCCAGCCGAGGCTTCCCGACAGTCCGTGCACCGAGAACGCGTGCCCGAGACGTGGCGTGGTGACGCGGCGATTGAGCAGCGTGAAATCCGCGGGATGGAAGACGCAATTGCCCAGGCCCGCGATCGCCGCGCCAACAAGGAGCATCGAGTAGCTGGGTGCCGCGGCGATCACCAGGCCCGCGACCGCGAGCAGCGCCATTCCGCCGCACAGCACCTTCAAGGAACCCACGCGATCCACCAGGAACCCGGCCATCGCCTGCCCCATTCCCGAGACCACGAAGAACGTGGTCATGAGGGCGCCCACTTGCGTGAACGAGAGGTTGAAATCCCGCATCAGGTACGGGAAGAGCGGCGGCAGGAGGAAGTGGAAGAAGTGCGACGTGCCGTGCGCGAACCCCACGAGGGAGATCACGGTCGCGTCGTTGCGAAAACTGCCGGCGGTAGGAGAGGCTGCGGCCACGGAGATTGCATTTTAACCTTAGACTTCCACCATGGAAGACAACATCGTTGTGACCGAGGCGGCGGGGCCGGTCGCCACCGTCGTGCTCGACCGGCCGGAAAAACTGAATGCCCTCACGCGCCCGATGTGGCGGCGGCTGGGAGACGCGTTCACGCAGCTCTCCGCGAGCGAATCGGTGCGCTGCATCGTGATCCGCGGCGCCGGGACGAAGGCCGTCGCGCCCGGCCACGACATCGCGGAATTCGCCACCGAGCGCTCCAACGTCGAGCAGGCGCGCGCCTACGGGGAGGACATGCGCCGCACGATCGAAGCGATCGCCGCTTGCCGCCATCCCGTCGTCGCGCAGATCCACGGCATCTGCGTGGGTGGCGGCCTCGAGATCGCGGGCCTCGCCGACATCCGCATCTGCGGCGAGTCGAGCCGCTTCGGCGTGCCGATCAACAAGCTCGGGCTGGTCATGGCGTACGCGGAGATCGGCTCGCTGGTCGCGCTCGCGGGAGAAGCAACCGCCCTCGAGATCCTCCTCGAGGGGCGTGTATTCGACGCGCGCGAGGCGAAGGACAAGGGGCTTGTCACCCGCGTGGTGCCCGACGACCAGGTCGAGCGCGAGGCGCGCGAGACCGCGCAGCGCATCGCCGACGGCGCCCCTCTCGTCGCCCGCTGGCACAAGAAGTTCGCCCGCCGGCTCCGGAGTGGCACCCCGCTCACGCCCGAGGAATACGACGAGGGCTTCGCCTGTTTCGGCACCGAGGACTTCCAGATCGGCTACCAGGCCTTCCTCGCCAAGCGGAAGCCCGCGTTCCGGGGCAAGTGATGGGCGCGGCAAAGGATTCGCGCTGCACCTGGTGCCTCGGAAGCCCCGAGTACATCGCCTACCACGACGACGAATGGGGCCGCGCGGTCCACGACGACCACGTCTTCTTCGAGTTCCTCACGCTCGAGGGCGCGCAGGCCGGCCTCTCGTGGTCGACCATCCTCGCCAAGCGCGGGAACTACCGGCGCGCGTTCGCCGATTTCGACCCGGGCCGGGTGGCGCGCTTCGCTCCCGCGAAGATCGCAAAGCTGCTGGACGACCCCGGCATCGTCCGCAATCGACTCAAGGTCGAAAGCACGGTGCGCAACGCAAGAGCGTTCCTCGACCTGCAGAAGGAGTTCGGCAGCTTCGACGCCTACGCCTGGCGCTTCGTCGGCGGGCGCCCGAAGGTGAATCGGCCGCGCGGATCGAAGGACGTGCCGGCCACGTCGCCCGAATCCGACGCGCTCTCGAAGGACCTGAAAAAGCGCGGCTTCAATTTCGTGGGTTCGACCATCATCTACGCATTCATGCAGGCCACGGGGCTCGTGGACGACCACATCGTCGGCTGCCCCGCGAAACCGAAAGGCGCTTGAGGCCATGGGACCCCTGAAAGGCATCAAGGTCGTCGAGCTCGCGCAGATCATGGCGGGCCC
>JANMYH010000423.1:0-2050 GCA_031381925.1 Burkholderiales bacterium
CATCCGCGCGGCCTCCGTGAGCGCGTCGATCACCGGCACCACGATCCTGGTGGAGCATCTGTCGGGGAAAAGGGTGAAAATCATCGTGCTCGAGGGAGGCTTGAGCGTGGGCGTGGCGAATGACTTGATGATGCCCGTCTCGCTCCAGACTCCATCCCGGGTCGCGCCGCGCCACTGCGGCCAGTCGGCGGCGGACAGGGCTGCGATGGCGACGAATAGAAGCGGGAGAAATAGAAAGCGGCGCATGGTCGGGAAGGGGATTTGAGACCAATACGCCGCGCGAGGCCGATTCTACTTGTCCTCGGTTATGGCGAAGAACGCCTGAAACTTCCCAATGATGTTGAGAGTCACGTCAGCGGTGTGGTCGCCGGCCTTTACCACGCTGAATTCAATCGGCAGCTTCTGTTCCTGCTCGATGGCCTTGAGTGGCAAGGTGGCAAGCGCGGTCTTGTCCTGACTGTAGATCACGAGTTCCTTCGTGCCGCCAGCGCCAGATTGCATACCGACGAACAGCACAGGAAGCAGAAACGAGTTGCTGTTGTCCGCGACAGTCGCTGTGCGCAGCTTGTCTTTCGTGATCGTCGAACCACCGAGAATCGGAAGCAGGCCCTTCATCCAACACTGCCCGACCGGTGTGATGCCGTCGCCAGCGTGCGCGATTTCTTTTGCGAGCTTCGTCTCGGGAATGGCCAGCATGCCGATCTCGCCGCCGCCCTTCATGGCGAAGGGGGTTTTAATGTCAGGGTCGATCGCGATCCCGGCGTCGGTAATGTCGGCGGTGGCCGCGTAGCACAGGGCCGCCGCCTTCATGGCGTCTGCCTGCGGGACGGCTTCTTGTGAAAAGCCTGCGCTCGTGATGAGCGCGCTGAGAATGGCGATGAATCGTGTTTTCATGAATCAGTGGAGTTGGAGTGGTTTTGCTGCTGCGCGCATCGTGAGTGCAGCTTGCATGATGATGTAACGCGGTGACGGCGGGCCGGTTACAGCTCGTTCATTTGCCCTTCTTCTGCTCCACCTTCAGCAGGTCGAGAGTGGCCTTTCCGCGGTTCTTCGCGAGCTTGTCGAACTCGGCGCGCTGATCCTCGCGCAACTCGATCCGCAGGTCGGTGATGAGCTTTTGCACGATCACATCCGTCTCCTTCACGGCATCGTTACGCGCGATCTGCATGGCGGCGACGGCCCGGTCCACCGCCGATTGAAAGCGCTGTTCCTGCTCCGGTGACGGCTTCAATTTCCGATGCAGGGCGCTCATCACTTCCTGATTCCACGCCACGGCCTGATTGCGACCACGCTCGTGCTTTCGGCCGAGCGCGAATCCGATCCAGCCGCCACCGCCGACGCACACGATGACGAGCGCGGTTAGCATGAGGCTGATCTTGCAGCGGCTGGTGCAGGTGAAACTCATGGCAGCCAGAGCACTTGTTGAATGGCCTCGTCCGCGACTGCGGGTGACGCGATTGCATCGACCGACTCCTCCCACCAGAGAACGGATGCGGCGAGGATGATCGCCGTGACGGAGAATGCGAGTGCGCGGCGCGTGAGTGCAGCCCAGATGTCGAGAGTGGCGCTCTCGATCGAAGTGCGCGCGATTCTCAGCGCACGCATGGCAAATCCATGCGGCACGGGCGGCGGTGTTTCCTGTGGCGCGGTTCGGGCGGCACGCGCGCAGTTGTTCCAGCGTTCATCCATTGAGTTCATCGGGGCGTTCCAGTTTGAGTTTCTTCACGATTTGTTTGAGCCGCAGCCGGGCACGAAACGCCCGCACTTTCACCAGCGAGGCGCTCCAGCCGAGCAGCGCGGCGATGTCCTTCACGCTCCGCTCCTCGAGATCGAGCATTTGCAGCACCACACGATCCTGCGCGGGCAGCATCGACAGGAGTCGCTGAATCATTTCGAGAGCTGCTTTTCCAGAGCCGGCCGATTGAGCGGGCTCCGGTGCTGCCAGTTGCAAATGCTGCAGCCACTCTGCCTCGCCCTCCGGCATGTCGGCCCAGCGCAGTTCCGGCCTGCGACGCTCCGAGCGCAGCGCATCGAGACAGGTGCGCGTGGC
>JANMYH010000419.1:0-6756 GCA_031381925.1 Burkholderiales bacterium
CCACAATACTTATAAGGCCGTACCGGCCAAGAGAGTCGAAAGGAAGAAACGAAAATGCGCCACCGTCACGGGCTTCGCAAGCTCAACAAGACCAGCAGCCATCGCCTCGCGATGCTGCGCAACATGACCGTCTCGCTCCTCAAGCACGAGGCGATCAAGACCACGCTGCCGAAGGCCAAGGAGCTGCGCAAGGTCGCCGAGCCGATCATCACGCTGGGCAAGACCGACACGCTCGCCAACAAGCGCCTCGCCTTCGACCGCCTGCGCGACCGCGACATGGTCGTCAAGCTCTTCGGCGAGCTGGGGCCGCGCTACAAGGCGCGCAACGGCGGGTACCTGCGCATCCTGAAGTGCGGCTTCCGCCAGGGCGACAATGCGCCCATGGCGCTGGTCGAGCTCATGGACCGCCCCGAGCCTGCCGAGGGCGATCGCGACACGGGCGACAGCAAGGTCAGGTCGTAGGGCGGCGGCTTCGGGCCGCGGCAGACTGGGGGCCGGACATCCGGCCCCTTTTCATTTCGCCGCCGCGAACACGAAGCGGCGGCGCGCAAAGTAGTTCCAGAAGAACACCACCCCGGTCGCCGCGAGCTTGGCGGGGAGCAGCCCCATGCGCGCGGCCTCGACGGCGAGGGCGAGGATCGCCTGGTTCAGCGCGAGGCCGACGGCGCTCACGGCAAATACCAGCGCGATCTCCCAGCGCCGCCGGTACTTCACCCCGCTCACGAAGACGAAACGCACGCTGAGGAGGTAGTTCACCAGCGTCGCGGCGACGAAAGTCGCGGCCGCCACGCGCAGGTAGGGCAGGCCGTAGTGCTGCGCGAAGAGCATGAAGAGCCCGATGTCCACGCACGCGGCCAACCCTCCGACCACGAAGTAGCGGCCGATGCGGCGCAGCTCAGCGAAAAAGGTTGTACTTGACGATGCAGTAGATCGCACGGAAGCCGTCCTTGTAGCCGATCTTCTTGCCTTCCGCGTAGGTGCGGCCGTAGTAGGAGATCCCCACCTCGAAGACCCGCACCCCGAGCTTGGCCACCTTCGCGGTGATCTCGGGCTCGAAGCCGAAGCGCTCCTCCTCGATCTCGATCGACTGGATGATCTCGCGGCGGAACGCCTTGTAGCACGTCTCCATGTCGGTCAGGTTCAAATTGGTGAACATGTTCGACAGGAGGGTGAGCACGCCATTGCCCACCGAGTGCCAGTAGTAGAGCACGCGGTGCGCGCCGCCGCCGGCGAAGCGCGAGCCGAACACCACGTCGGCGCGGCCCTCGGCGATCGGCGCGAGCAGCCGCGGGTACTCGTTCGGATCGTATTCGAGGTCGGCGTCTTGGATGACCACCACGTCGCCGGTGGCCGCGCGGATCCCGGTGCGCAGCGCCGCGCCCTTGCCCCGGTTGGCCGGGTGCAGCAGCACCTGGTCGATGCGCAGGCCCAGCTCGCCCGCGAGACGCTCGCGCGTGCCGTCGGTGGAGCAATCGTCGACGACGATGATCTCCTTGTCCGGCCAGGGCGAGGCGCGCACCGCGTCGATGATGCGGTCGATCGTGGCAACCTCGTTGTAGCAGGGGATGATGACGCTTAGTTTCATGGCGCTTTCGCAGGGGGCGGGACCTTCTCCGGCTCGACCTCGAGCAGCACTGCCTGCAGCTCGCCGCCGGCGCCGTTTCGCGCCCACACGACTCGGGCGAGCGGCCGTGCAAGGGCCAGCGCATCGAGAGGATGCCCCAATCGGTGCGCGCTGTCGCGGGGGTGCAGGGCGGCGAGGTAGATGAAGTCGGCGCGCGTCGCGCGCACCTGCTGCGCGAGGCCGGCGGTGTCGCGCGGCCGCTCGAGGCGCACGCCATGGCGCTGCGCGAGGAGTGCCACGTACGCGGGGGCGTACCACATCACCCGCGCACCCTCGGGCGTGGTCGCGCGGATGCGCTCGAAGTCGGCGAACACCGCGAGCTGCGCAGTCGCGTTGGAGGCCGCGGCAGGACCCGAGGGCACCCGGTAGAACTCGGCGATGTCGGCGATGCGCGCGGTCGTGCCCGCAACTTGCGGCGTGCGCGCGCGCTCGACGATGTAGAAGAGAACGGCGGGAGCGCAAAGCGCCAGCGGCAGGATCGCCGCCCACGGAGCACGGCGCTCGGCGGCCTCGCCCTGGGCGCGCGCGAGGACGCGGTACCACGCCCACAGCGCGTTGGCCATGACGAGCGGGATCACCGGAAGCGCCAGGCGGTACATCTGGCCGGGGAACGGCCACGCGAGGACGATCGCGAGGAATCCCAGGCAGTAAAGCCCGTCGGGCTCGCCGGCGAGCGCCCGCCAGAAAGTGGCCCCGAGTCCCCACGCGCCGACCAGGCAGGCGAGCAGGAATGCAGGCTTCCACCATTCGCCCCAGAAGATCAGCAGCGCATTCAGCCATGCATCGACCACGGCCGAGGCGTTCGCCGCGACCATCGCGGCCAACCGCGGCACACCGTCGCCCACCGTGCCTGCAGCCATCCGCGCGCCGAATTCGACGTACGCATCGTGGCCGCTGGAGGGCCTGAGGACGATCCAGAGCGTCGCCACGGCGAGGGGAATGCCCACGATCCACCCGAGGTTCCCGAGCCGCCCCGCATCGCGCTCGCGCCGCCAGCGCCACGCCTCGCAAGCGCCGATTGCGGCGATCAGCGCTATGCCGACCGTTCGGGTGAGCAGGAGGGCCGCCAGCAATGCCCCGAGGGCAACGGCCCGTCCGCGGGAGGCGGGCTCCCCGCGCATTCGCGCGTAGGCCACGAGGGCGGCGAACGACAGTGCCATATAGGGAAATTCCGAAAGGATCCCCTTCACGTTCAGCCAGACCCCCGGCATGAACGCGTAGACCAGCGCGGAGGCCAGTCCCATTGCCGCGGAGCCGCTGATCGCGCGGGTATGCAGCCCCAGGAAGAACACGCTCGCCCCGAAGCCGGCGGCGACGATGGCGTGGGCGATTCGCCAGTCGAATGCGCCGCCGCCGAGGGCGATGACGAGCGGCAGGAACGGCGGGTAGGTGTCGAAGGGCGCCGCGGCGAGCACCGCGCTCGACGCCTGCCCGTACGGCGAGAACGCCTGCGCCATCATCAGGTAGAAGACGCTGTCGTCGTAGAGCGAGGCAAGCCCGGGTTGCCAGGTGAACGCGATCGCGAATGCGGTGGCCGCTGCGGCGAGGACGGCGAGCGCGCCGTCGTGCCCCCTCATCGGACGAGGATCACGCGGTAGTCGTTGACATTGGTTCGCGTGGGCCCGGTCACCACCAGGTCGCCCAACGCCGAGAAGAACGAGTAGCCGTCGTTGTTCGCGAGCATGCGCTTGGGCTCGAGGCCGAGCACCGCGGCCCGAGCAAGCGCATCCGGGGTGAGGATCGCGCCGGCGTTGTCCTCGCTGCCGTCGATGCCGTCGGTATCGCAGGCGATCGCCCAGGTCTCCGCGAGCCCCGCGGCCTCCACCGCGAGCGACAGCAGGAACTCGCTGCACCGCCCTCCGCGCCCCTTGCCGCGCATCGTCACCGTGGTCTCCCCGCCCGAGATGACCGCGACGGGAGGTGGAAAGGGGTGGCGGTGCAATCGCAGCTGCCGGGCGACGGCTGCGAATACCTTGGCGACTTCGCTCGATTCGCCGGTGACGCTGTCGCCCAGCACCATCGGCGTGATGCCTTTCGATCGAAACAGGTCCGCGCCCGCGGCAAGGCTGCCGTGCGCGGTGGCGATCACCCGGTTCTCGGCGCGCGCGAAGGCCGCCGCGCCCGGCTTGGGCGTTTCCTCGAGCCGTCCCGCGACGCCGGCTTCGAGGTGGGCGGCGATCGACGCGGCGGGGCGAACACCGAAGCGCTCGAGAATCTCGCGCGCTTCGGCGAAGGTCGACGGGTCCGGCGCGCAGGGGCCCGAGGCGATATGCGTTGGATCGTCGCCGGTCACGTCCGAAATCACCAGCGCGAGGACGCGTGCGCGCGTGGCTTGCGCGAGCCGGCCGCCCTGGATGAGCGACAGGTGCTTGCGCACCGTGTTCATGTCCTGGATCGGCGCTCCGCTCGCGAGCAGGCCGCGCGTGACCGCCTTGAGGTCGGCCATGGCCACGCCGTCGACGGGAAGTGCCAGCAGCGACGAGCCCCCGCCCGAGACCAGCACCAGCAGCAGGTCGTCGGGGCCCAGGGCCCTTGCCGCAGCCAGGATCTCGCGCGCGGCCGCCTCGCCGCGCTCGTCGGGAACCGGGTGTCCGGCTTCGACCACGCGGATGCGGCCGGCGGGCAGCGCATGGCCGTAGCGTGTGATCACGATCCCATCGAGCGGAGCATCGGCGGGCCAATGCTTGTCGACGGAGTGGGCCATCGAGCCCCCGGCCTTTCCAGCGCCCGCTACGTAGGTTCGCCCGCGCGGAGGATGCGGCAAGTGCGGGGGAACGATCTGGAGGGGATCGGCGGCCGCGACCGCAGCCGTGAAGCTCTGGAGCAACAGGTCGCGCGGGTCCATCAGCCGGTGGCCGCCTTCTTGCGGGGCGCCGGTTGCAGCATCCCCTTGAGGTAGCGGCCGGTGAAGCTTTCGTCGATCTGGATCACGTCCTCGGGCGTGCCCTGGGCGATCACGCGGCCGCCGCCGTCGCCGCCTTCGGGGCCCAGGTCGATCACCCAATCGGCGGTCTTGATCACGTCGAGGTTGTGCTCGATCACCACGACCGTATTGCCGTGATCGCGCAGGCGGTGCAGGACCCTGAGCAGCAGGTCGATGTCGTGGAAGTGGAGTCCCGTGGTGGGCTCATCCAGGATGAAGAGCGTGCGCCCGGTATCGCGCTTCGACAGCTCGAGCGAGAGCTTCACGCGCTGCGCCTCGCCCCCCGACAGCGTGGTCGCGCTCTGTCCGAGCCTGATGTAACCCAACCCGACTTCGAGCATTGTCGCGAGCTTGCGCGCGATCGACGGCACCGAGGCGAAGAACGCTGCAGCGGCTTCGACCGTCATGTCGAGCACTTCGGCGATCGACCGGCCCTTGAAATGCACTTCGAGCGTCTCGCGGTTGTAGCGCTTGCCGTGGCAGACGTCGCAGGGCACGTACACGTCGGGCAGGAAGTGCATCTCGACCTTGATGAGGCCGTCGCCCTGGCAGGCCTCGCAGCGCCCGCCCTTCACGTTGAACGAGAAGCGCCCGGGCCCGTAGCCGCGGGCGCGCGACTCGGGCACGCCGGCGAAGAGATCGCGAATCGGGGTGAACAGGCCCGTGTAGGTCGCCGGATTCGAGCGCGGCGTGCGCCCGATCGGGCTCTGGTCGACGTTGATCACCTTGTCGAAGAAGTCGAGCCCCTCGATCGCGTCGTGCTCGGCGGGCTCGACCGCCGAGGAGTACAGGTGATGCGCGACCGCGTGGTAGAGCGTGTCGTTGATGAGGGTGGACTTGCCCGAGCCCGACACCCCGGTGATCGCCACGAACAGCCCCACCGGCAGCTCGACCGTGACGTCCTTGAGGTTGTTGCCGCGCGCCCCCGCGATGCGCAGCATCCTGGCGGGATCCGCCCGGCGCCTGCGCGCCGGGATCGGGATCGCCTTGCGCCCCGAGAGGTATTGCCCGGTGAGCGAGTCGGGATGCCGCAGGATGTCCGCCGGCGTGCCCTGGGCCACGACCTCGCCGCCATGCACGCCCGCACCGGGGCCCATGTCGACCACATGGTCGGCGGCGGCGATCGCTTCCTCGTCGTGCTCCACGACGATCACCGAGTTGCCCAGGTCGCGCAGCCGCTTGAGCGTCTCGATGAGGCGCGCGTTGTCGCGCTGGTGCAGGCCGATCGACGGCTCGTCGAGCACGTACATGACGCCGGTCAAGCCCGAGCCGATCTGGCTCGCGAGCCGGATGCGCTGCGCTTCTCCCCCGGAGAGCGTGTCCGCCGAGCGGATAAGCGAGAGATAGTCGAGGCCCACGTTGTTCAGGAACTGAACGCGGTTGGCGATCTCGCGCACGATCTTCTCGGCGATCGCGCGCTTGATGCCGGGCAGCTCCAGCGTCTCGAAGAACGGCTGCGATTCCTTCAGCGGCATCGAGGAGAGCTGGTGGATGTTGCGCCCGGCCACGCGCACGTGGCGCGCCTCGACCCGCAGTCGCGTGCCGTCGCATGCCGGGCAGGCGCGCGTGTTCAGGTACTTGGCGAGCTCCTCCTTGACCGCCGCGGAGTCGGTCTCGCGGTAGCGCCGCTCGAGGTTCGGCAGGATCCCCTCGAACACATGCTCCTTCACCGCGCTGCGGCCGCGCTCGCCGGGGTAGCGGAACGCGATCTTCTCGGTGCCCGATCCCTGCAGCACGATCTCCTGGGCGGCAGCGGGCAGCGTCTCGAAGGGCACCTCGACGTCGAAGGCGTAGTGCTGCGCGAGCGACACCAGCATCGAAAAGTAGAACTGGTTGCGCCGGTCCCAGCCGCGCACCGCGCCCCCGGCGAGCGACAGGTGCGGGAAGGCGACCACGCGCCGCGGGTCGAAGAAAGTGATCTCGCCCAGGCCGTCGCAACGCGGGCACGCGCCCATCGGATTGTTGAACGAGAAGAGCCGCGGCTCGAGCTCGGGAATCGAGTAGCTGCAGACCGGGCAGGCGAATTTCGCCGAGAAGAGGTGCTGCCGGTTCGAATCCATCTCCACCACGAGCGCACGCCCGTCGGCGTGCCGCAACGCCGTCTCGAACGATTCGGCCAGCCGCTGCTGCATCGCCGCTGCGACCTTCAACCGGTCGATCACGATCTCGACGGTGTGCTTCTTGTTGCGCTCGACCTTCGGGAGCCGGT
>JANMYH010000430.1:0-17562 GCA_031381925.1 Burkholderiales bacterium
CGCCCGGGTACGTCGAGTGGCGGAAGTACTTCTTGTCCTGGGCCTTGGCGCCGGTAACGCGGAGCTTTTCCACGTTGATCACGACGATATAGTCGCCGGTGTCGACGTGGGGGGTGAACTCGGGCTTGTGCTTGCCGCGCAGGCGCCGGGAGACTTCCGCCGCGAGGCGCCCAAGGATCTTGTCCGAGGCGTCCACGACGAACCAATCCCGCCGGACCTCTTCCGGCTTCGCCGAGAAGGTCTTCATGGTGGTTCCTTTCATTGTCGCGACCCTGGATGCTGACTGCACGATGCAGTCAATACTTTGGCCGCGTTATTTTGGGTGACAGCCAGAAATTATAGGCAAATCATAACTTTGTGTCAAACCCGGTCTCCGATAGAATCCGGGTTCCCCGCTTCCCGCCGCCCGCCCGAACCATGGAAATCAGCCGTTTCGAGCAGTACGCCCGCGTGGCGGCCGTCGCCCTGCTCGTGTTCGGCTGCGTCCTGGTGCTCCAGCCGTTCATCGGCGCCATCCTTTTCGCCGGGGTCCTCGTCCTGTCCACCTGGCCGGCGTTCGTGCGGCTACGCGATCGCTGGGGGGGGCGCAGCTCGATCGCCGCGCTCGCGCTCGTGCTCGGCATGGCGGTCGCGCTCGCATTGCCGGTGGCGCTGGCCGCGCAAAGCCTGGTCGTCCACTCCGCGGGCGTAGTCGAGGCGGCCCGGCGGTTTCTCGAGCGCCGCGACAACCTCGAGCTGCCGTCCGTCATCGCCACCCTGCCGTTCTTCGGTGCGTGGCTCGCCGACTACTGGCAGCTGCTTCTCGCCAGCCGCGAGGAGCTGGTGGCGCTTGCCAAGCGCCTCGCCGACCCCGCCAAGACTTTGCTGATCGCCCTGGGCGCGGCGGTCGGCCAGGGCCTCGTGCAAATCCTCATCGCGCTGTTCGTCGCTTTCTTCTTTTATCGAGACGGCGAGCGCGTACGCCGCCTTCTCCTCGAGGGAATGGAGCGCCTCGCAGGCCCGGACCACGGCGCCCATCTGATCTCCACTGCGCAGGGCGCGGTGCGCGGAGTGGTCTATGGCCTCCTCGGTACCGCCTTCGCGCAGGCCGCGGTGGCGCTGGTGGGATTCCTGATCGCAGGCGTGCCGGGGGCGATGGTGCTCGCCGCCCTCACCTTCATCCTGTCCCTCGTGCCAATGGGCCCCGTGCTCATCTGGGGCGGGGCGGCGGCCTGGCTATACGCGCAGGGGCAGACCGGTTGGGCGATCTTCATGGTCGTCTATGGCGTCGCGGTGATCAGCTCGGTGGACAACTTCGTGAAGCCTATCCTGATGAGCCGCGCCGGCAACCTGTCGATGCTATTGGTCGTGCTCGGCGTCTTCGGCGGCGCCATCGCGTTCGGCTTCATCGGCCTCTTTGTGGGCCCCGCACTGCTCGCGGTGGGCTGGAGCCTGCTCAAGGCCTGGCTCGATGACCAGGATCACGAGGTGCGGGGATGAAAGCGCGAGTCCACCTGACCGAGGGCATCACATTCGTGGCCGAAAGCGGCAGCGGACACGCGATCGTCGTGGATGCCTCGCCGGAAGTCGGCGGACGCAACCTCGGACCCCGGCCGATGGAACTCGTGCTGATGGGCACGGGCGCGTGCACGGCGGTCGACGTCGTGCTGATCCTGCGCAAGGCACGCCAGACAGTGGCCGGCTGCGTAGTCGAGCTCGACTCCGAGCGCGCGAAGGACGACCCGAAGGTGTTTACGAAGATCCACTTCCACTTCGTGGTCACCGGCAGCGGGCTCGTTGCCGCGCAGGTCGAACGCGCCATCAAGCTTTCGCGCGACAAGTATTGCTCGGCCACGGCGATGCTGGCCAAGACCGCCGAGGTCACCTCCGACTTTGAGATCCGCGAGGCCACGGCTCAGACGTAGTACGCGGTCTCCGTCATCACCTTCGAGGCGATGCCCATCGCAGCCTTCACCGCCCCCGGCAGCTCCACCGCGCCCAGGGAGCGTCCCATCGATCCATGGCGGGCCTCGTCGGCGCGCATTTGATGCACGATCGCACGGCTGCGCAAGTCGTCGGCCGGAAGCTTCGAGAGGTGCCCGTCGAGGTGGCGCTCGACCTGCGCCTCGGTCTCGGCGAGGAAACCCATGCTCCAGCGATCGCCGGCCAGTCCCGAGGCCATGCCGAGCGCGAAGGAGCCCGCATACCAGAAGGGGTCGAGGATGCTCGGCCGCGCGCCCAGTTCGTGGAGGCGGCCGCGGCACCATGCGAGGTGGTCGCGCTCCTCGGAGGCCGCATCGTGCAGCGCGTACCTCACCCGCGGATCTCGCGCGAACAGTGCCTGGCCGCTGTAAAGGGCTTGCGCGCAGATCTCGCCCGAATGGTTCACCCGCATGAGGCCTGCGGAAATCCAGCGCTCGCTTCCCTCGGCCTGGGCGCGAGCCGGCGACGCCCGTGCAGGCGACGCCGATCCCGAGAGCGTTCGCAGCGCCTCGTCGGCGGCGATCAGCAACTGGTCGAAAAGGGAGTGGCGGGGAGCGTTCATGTAAAAAGAAAAGGGCGCGGCTTGCGCCGCGCCCTTCATTGTGCCGCTAAATCGCCGTCAGGCGATCAGAACACGTGACGCAGGCCCAGCGAGACACCGCGGGGATCTGTACCATTCGCATTGCCGTATTGGCCGGAACCGCAACCGCTATTGCCGTTCTTGTTGTCGACGCGAACGTACTGCGCCAGGAAGAACGTGCGGCGCGAGAAGTTGTACTGATATCCCAACGAGTCGACATCGCACTCGGCCGACGAGGCAACCGCAAGCGTGGTTGCATCGACGGTGGCGCGATTGCCGCCCTCGGAATCCTGGTGCTGGTAGATGAACTGGTTATTACCGACGGTCCAGACGACGTTGGCAAGCCAGGACTTACGCTTGTGGTATCCATCACCAGACGGGGCTCTGCGCTTGAACTCCTCGTAGAGGGCGCCGAGCTTCACCGGGCCGAAGGCGAAGGTGCCACCGCCTGCGTAGCCCTCTTCCTTCTGAACCGTCGCGGTGATGTCCTTGTGCTCCTCGTACGCGCCGAACACATAAATCGGGCCACGCGTGAACGTCACGTTGGCGGCTGCGTTGACGGGTTTCGTCGTGGCGGTCCTGTTCTCGTTAGTCGTGCCCGCCAAGCGGAACGCAAAGCCCCCGAAATTGGGAGACCAATACTGCACCACGTTCGCAAGGCGATTGTCGAAGTTGCCCTGGTCGTTGTTGGCGACGGTGATGCCACCGATCGTCAGGTCACCGAACGGGTCGACCGCGATGGTAGCGACCTTGAACGGCGAGTCCCAACGACCCATCAGGAAGCTACCCCAGCCACCCTGCAGGCCCACGCCGCTATTGCGGTTCGCGAATGCCGTGCCGGCCTGGTCGAGGCGGAAAGCGGTTTCGAGCTGGAAGAAAGCCTTGAGGCCGCCACCCAGGTCTTCCGTGCCGCGGACGCCCAGCAGCGAAGACTGGTCTTCGATACGCGAGCGACGCGCCAGCGGCGTGGAACCCTTGGCCTCGATCGACTCGAGGGTCAGGTACGCGCGGCCGTAGAGCGTCACCGGGTTCGCGGTCTGCGCCATGGCGTCCGACGCAAAACATGCGCCGGCTACTGCCAGAGCGATCAGCTTTTTGTTCATCAGAATCTCCTTTGTTGAAGTGAGGCCGAAATTACTTATGAGCGATTTCTTGGGAACCTCGATGGGGTTTTCTGGGCCCCGATTCTTGGAACTTCTCCCGTAGTCTTTTGAGAAGCCACTCGCATGATGCCAAAGGCGTAGCGATCGCTCAAGGGTTTTTCGCCAATCGCGCAACAAACCGGGCGGCTTGTTGCTGATTCGCCACAACGATTTACGTGCCTGAAAAGACCCTTTTGAGCTCCTTTCCGGGATCGTCAGCAGCCATAAAGGCGCTCCCTACTAAGTAAGCGCTCACTTTTGCGGCACGTAGGCGGGCCACGTCCTGGGGGGTGGCGATGCCGCTCTCCGAGACCAACAGGCGGTTGGCCGGAACCCGGGAAACCAGCGCCAAGGTCGTTTCCAGCCGCGTTTCGAAGGTTTTCAAGTCGCGATTGTTGATTCCGATCAGGGGAGTAGCGAAGGCAAGGGCGCGCTCCAGCTGCCCCGCATCGTGGCATTCCACCAATACGTCCATGCCCAGTTTGCGAGCAAGGCTCTCGAGCTCGAGCAATTCCCTGTCACCTGCCGCATCCATGATGAGAAGGATGCAATCGGCCGCCCAGGAGCGCGCCTCGAAGACCTGGTAAGGGTCGACGATGAAGTCCTTCCGCAAGACCGGCAGGATGCAGGCATCCCGGGCCGCAACGAGATCGTCGCGCGAGCCGCCGAAGAACTCCTGGTCGGTGAGCACCGAGAGGCATGCGGCGCCGTTCGCCTCGTAGGAGCGCGCGATCCGTACGGGGTCGAAATCCGCGCGGATGAGTCCCTTGCTGGGACTCGAGCGCTTGATCTCGGCGATCACCCCGGGCCTGCCCTCGGCAATCCTTGCGCGCAACGCGCGCTCGAAGCCGCGCGGCGCCGAAGCCCGTGCAGCGCGCTCGCGGATCTCCTCGAGCGGCACTCGCTGCCGGCTTGCCTCGACTTCGCGGCGCTTGGCCGCGAGAATCCGGTCGAGGACGTCGGACACTCAGCCGGCCTTCGGGATGGAACGCGTGAACGCCACCAGCTGGTCGAGCTTGGCTCGCGCCGCGCCGGTTTCAATCGCGTCGCGCGCGAGCGCCACGCCGTCCCAGAGGCTGCCCGCCACGCCGGACACGTAAAGCGCCGCGGCCGCATTCAGCACGACCACGTCGCGTGACGGCCCCGCCTCGTTGGCGAGCACCGCCTCGAGCCGCGCCTTCGAATCGGCGGCATCCCGGACCTGGATCGCCTCGATCGGCGCCGTGTCCAGGCCGAACTGCTTGGGCTCGATCGTGTACTCGGTGATGAACTCGTGTTTGAGCTCCGCCACATGGGTGGGGCCGGTGATGGTGATCTCGTCCAGCCCGTCATGGCCGTGCACGGTCAGCACGTGGCGGCTGCCGAGCATCTTCAATACGCGCGCCTGGATGCCCACGAGGTCCTCGTGGAATACACCCATCACCTGGTTAGGTGCCCCCGCGGGATTGGTCAGGGGCCCGAGGATGTTGAGGATGGTGCGCATCCCGAGTTCCTTGCGCACCGGGGCGGCATGCTTCATCGCGGGATGGTGGCTGGGCGCGAACATGAATCCGACGCCGACCTCCCGGATCGATTGTCCCACCTGCGCGGGCGTAAGCGCCAGGTTCATGCCGAGTGCCTCGAGCACGTCGGCGCTGCCCGATTGCGAGGAGACCGCGCGGCCGCCGTGCTTGGCAACGCGGGCGCCCGCCGCGGCGGAGACGAACGCTGCGGTCGTCGAGATATTGAAGGTGTGCGCCCTGTCGCCGCCGGTTCCGCAGGTGTCCACCAGGCGGTCGAGGCCGCCGACGTCGACCTTGGTCGAGAACTCGCGCATCACCGAGGCAGCGGCGGCGATCTCCGACACCGATTCGGTCTTTACGTGCAGGCCCATCAGGATCGCGGCCAGCTGGACCGGCGGCACCTTGCCTTCCATGACCTGGCGCATGAGGTCCACCATCTCGTCGTAGAAGATCTCGCGCTTGTCGCACAGGCGATTGATGGCTTCCTGGGGCGTGAACATCGTGGGCATCCTCTAGCGACTGGTGAAATTGCGAAGCAGCGCGTGGCCGTGCTCGGTGAGTATCGATTCCGGGTGGAACTGAACGCCTTCGACCGGGAGGGTGCGGTGGCGAACGCCCATGATCTCGCCGTCCTCGGTCCAGGCGGTGACTTCGAGCTCCGTGGGGCAACTGGCGCGCTCGATCGCGAGCGAATGGTAGCGCGTGGCATCGTAGGGCGTCGGAAGCCCCGAGAAGACGCCCTTGCCCGCATGGTGGATGCGCGACACCTTGCCGTGCATCAGCGTTTTCGCGTGCACGATCCGCCCCCCGAAGGCCTGGCCGATGGCCTGATGGCCGAGGCACACGCCGAGAATCGGGACACGTCCCGCGAAGCGGCGGACCAGCTCGAGCGAGACGCCCGCCTCGTTCGGCGTGCACGGCCCCGGCGAAACCACGATGCGATCGGCTCCGAGGCGCTCGATCTCGTCGACCGTCATCTCGTCGTTCCTCACGACTTTCACATCCTCGCCCAGCTCGCCCAGGTACTGCACCAGGTTGTAGGTGAACGAGTCGTAGTTGTCGATCATCAGCAGCACGACGGCCCCCGATTAGCGAGTAGGATGGAAAACCCCATTCCCGCAAGGCCCGCCCCCCCATGTCCACGACCCCAGCCCTGCTGAAACCGAAGGTCGTCGAGCTTGCATCGGGCATCTTCACGCGACTGATCGGCGATGCGACCCGCGTGACCGAAAAGGGCGTCACCATGACCACCGATCCCGCCAACCTCGCGCAGCTCAGCTTCAAGCTGGCGGCGGTATTCCAGAAGGTCGAGGACGACCTCAACGCCGACGCACTGCCGAAAAACGTGGGTTTCAAGCTCGAGATTTCCGACATCGCCGGCTGGAGCAAGTGATTCGGCGTTCCTGCGTGTAGGCACGAGCGGGTTCATTCGAGGGGCGCATCCAGGCCGGCGTGCACCTGCTCCGCGGCGGCGAGCACCGCGCGCGCCTTGTTCTGCGTTTCGCGCCACTCGTTCTCGGGAATCGAATCGGCGACGATGCCGGCCGCCGCCTGGACGTGGAGCTTGCCGTCCTTGACCACGCCGGTGCGGATCGCGATCGCCAGGTCGAGATTCCCGTTGAAGCCCAGGTATCCCGCCGCACCCGCGTAGACGCTGCGGCGCTCCGGCTCGAGCAGGTCGATCACCTCCATCGAGCGAACCTTCGGAGCCCCGGTGACGGTGCCGGCAGGGAACGTGGCCCGCAGCAGCTGCATCGGCGTGAGCGCCGGATCCACCGCCCCCTCGACGTTGGAGACCATGTGCATCACATGGGAGTAGCGCTCGACCACCATGGTCTCGGTGACCTTGACGGTTCCGGTCCGCGCGATGCGCCCCACGTCGTTGCGCCCGAGGTCGATCAGCATCAGGTGCTCGGCGCGCTCCTTGGGATCGGCAAGCAGCTCACGCTCCATCTCGATGTCCTTTTCGGGAGTCGAGCCGCGCTTGCGCGTGCCGGCGATCGGCCGCAGCGTGACCTTGTCGCCCTCGCGCCGCACCAGAATCTCCGGAGAGGCGCCCACTAGCTGGCAGTCCCCGAAGTCGAAATAGAACATGTACGGCGACGGGTTGATCGAGCGCAGCGCCCGATAGAGGTTCACGGGGGAATGTGGAAAGCGTTGCGTGAGACGTTGGGAAATCTGCACCTGCATCATGTCGCCGTCGGTGATCAGCTGCTTGCACCGCGCCACCGCCTCGTAGAAGGCAACCTCGCCGATGTTGGAGGTCGGGGCCTCGAGCGCGCCCCCGGGCGAGTGCGGCGGCAACTCCGCGGGGCGTCGAAGCTGGGTGCGCAGCTCCTGGAGACGGCGAGTTCCCTTCGCATACGCGCCCGGCGTGCCGGGATCGGCATAGACGATGAGGTGCAGCTTGCCCGAGAGGTTGTCCACCACCGCCAGCTCCTCCGACAGCAGCAGGCGAATCTCCGGAAGCCCGAGCGGATCGGGCTTCGTTGCGCCGCGCAGCCGGGTCTCGATGTAGCGCACGGTGTCGTAGCCGAAGTAGCCGGCCAGCCCCCCCGAAAAGCGAAGCTTCGGGCCGATCGGCGCGGCCCGGAAGGATTTCATGTAGCCGTCGATGTATTCGAGGGGATCGGCGACGGTTTTCCCCTCGACCACCCTGCCATCGTTCGTTCGCGTGACTTCCAGCCCGACGACCTCGAGGCGCTCGCGCGCGGGAAGCCCCACGATCGAATAGCGCCCGAAGCGCTCTCCTCCGATCACCGATTCGAGCAGGTAGGAACCCGCGCGGTTGGCGAGCTTGAGGTAGATGGAAAGCGGCGTATCGAGATCGGCGAGCGTCTCGAGCTGCAGGGGTATCCGGTTGTATCCGGCGCGTCCGAGCGCCAGGAATTCGTCTTCAGTCATGGGTCACCACACGGGAGTCACTTGCGAAGGCAACGACGATGCGGGCGCTCAGCGCCAGCTATGCCATCGCCAATCGAAATGAATTCCGCGCAGTGCCATGGTGTACGAATCGGGGATCAAAGCCGTCGAAGCGGCTAGGCAGCCATTGTAGCCCGCTTCAACGCCTCGCGCATACGCCGGATCGCCCCCGCGCGGTCCTTCTCGCTGAAAATTGCCGAGCCCGCGACGAAGGTGTCGGCGCCGGCGCGCGCGATCGCCTCGATGTTGTCGGCCTTCACGCCACCGTCGATCTCCAGCCAGATGTCGCGCCCACTCGCCGCGATCCGGCGGCGTGCATCGCGTACCTTGTCGAGCGCGCCGGCGATGAACGACTGCCCGCCGAAGCCGGGGTTCACCGACATGATGAGGATCAGGTCAATCTTGTCCATCACGTGGTCGAGATAGGCGAGCGGTGTGCCCGGATTGAACACCAGCCCCGCCTTGCATCCCTCGGCTCGAATCAGTCCCAGCGTCCGGTCGAGATGCTCGCTCGCCTCGGGGTGGAAACTGATGATCGAGGCGCCCGCTCGCGCGAAGTCCGGAATGATCCGGTCGACGGGCTTGACCATCAGGTGCACGTCGATCGGCACGCTGCAATGCGGGCGGATCGCCTCGCACACCAGGGGCCCCACGGTGAGATTGGGAACGTAATGGTTGTCCATCACGTCGAAGTGGATCAGGTCGGCGCCCGCATCGATCACCGCACGGACCTCCTCGCCCAGCCGCGCGAAATCCGCGGACAGGATGCTCGGGGCGATGCGGAATTCGGAACGGGTCATGGGTCTCGGAACCGGGCGTCGGAAGCGGTGGAATTCTACGTGGAAACGGTGGCGCACGCCCCTGGGGCGCATCCGGTTCTCTGCTAACATCTTCGAGATGCCCGAAGCCAAGAAATACAGCGTCGCGGTCACTGCGCATTCCACCTATCTTCCCGACCAATCCGACGAGGAAGAAGACCGCTACGTGTTCGCCTATACCATCCGCATCACGAACAACGGCAGCGTGAGCGCGCAGCTCGTGAGCCGCCACTGGATCATCACCGACGCCGACAACCAGATCCAGGAGGTGCGCGGGATGGGCGTGGTCGGCGAGCAGCCCGTGCTCAAGCCCGGTGATACGTTCGAGTATTCAAGCGGCTCTTCGATCCCCACCGCCGTCGGGACCATGCGCGGCAGCTACCAGCTGGTCGCCGAGGACGGCACCCGGTTCGAGGCCGGCATCCCGGAGTTCACGCTCAGCGTGCCTCGCGTCCTGCATTGAGTCCCGCTCAACGCGCGTCGTCCTTGCGATCCTCGGATTTGGGCTTCTTGGGAATGGTCCACCAGACGATCGCCACGGCGATCGCCAGTGCCAAGAAAATCTCGAGGAATACCCAGCCCATGCCCGCATTATCTTCGATCGGCCGCGCCGCGGGCGTCACGGCGCTTCTCGCGCTTTGGGGGTGTGCGTCGCCACCGCCGACGCGCGAGGCCGCGGCGGTCCCCGAGCTCATGTGCCCGCCGGTGGAAAAGCTCCTGTGTCCCGCGCCGGCCCCGCCGCCTGCGGATACGCCACCGGCGCCGCCCGTCGACTACCGCGGCAAGCTGCAGCCCGCGTCGTGGATGGAGCTGCCCGACTGGCGGCGCGAGCCGCTCAAGCCCGCGCTCGAGGCCTTCGCCCGTAGTTGCACGGTTCTGGAAAAGCAGAACGCGTGGAAAGGCGCCTGCGCCGGCGCCTCGTCGCTCCTTCCCGCATCGACCGAGGCCGAGATCGCATCGTTTTTCGAGCTCAACTTCGATCCCCACCGGGTGATCAACGCCGACGATTCGGCCGCGGGCATGGTCACCGGCTACTACGAGCCGCTCCTGCGCGGCAGCCGGACGCGATCGTCGCGCTATCCCCACCCTCTCTACGGCGTGCCCGAGGACCTGCTCGTGATCGACCTGTCGTCGGTCTACCCCGATCTCAAGCACAAGCGCCTGCGCGGCCGCATCGAGGGCAATCGCGTGGTGCCGTACTTCGCCCGCGGCGACATCGACCGCGATTCGCCCGCGCTGCGAGGGCGCGCGATCGCCTGGGTGGACGATCCGGTGGACGCGTTTTTCCTGCACATCCAGGGATCGGGGCAGGTCGAGCTCGAGAACGGCGAGCGCATGCGCGTGGGCTACGCCGACCAGAACGGCCACCCGTTCCGCTCGCTCGGCGGCCTGCTCATCCGTCGCGGCGAGATCCCGCCGGAGCGCGCATCGATGCAGGGGATCAAGGATTGGGCGCGCCGCAATCCGCGCAAGGTGCAGCAGTTCATGAACGAGAACCCGAGCTACGTCTTCTTCCGCGAGCTGCCGCGCGACCTCCCGGGCCCGATCGGCTCGCTCGGCGTGCCGCTCACCGCGGAGCGCTCGATCGCGGTGGACCCCCGCGTGATTCCGCTCGGCGTGCCGGTGTTCCTCGCGACCACCTGGCCCAATACCTCCGATCCGCTGAACCGCCTGATGGTGGCGCAGGACACTGGCGGGGCGATAGCGGGGGCCGTGCGTGCCGATTTCTTCTGGGGATTCGGCGATCCGGCGGGCAACCAGGCGGGCAAGATGCGCCAATCGGGACGCATGTGGGTGCTCCTGCCCAAGGGCTACGCTCCACCTGCGGTCTCGGTGGCGCCATGACCTTCGCCTACTGGTGCGTGCTCGTGGCGGCCCTGCTGCCGTACATCACCGTCGCATGGGCCAAGACCGATCGCGGTTACAACAACCGCTCGCCGAGAGATTGGGAAGCGAGCCTCGAGGGACGCTCGCGCCGGGCGATCTTCGCCCATCAGAACCACTTCGAGGCCTTCGCCCCGTTCGCCGCGGCCGTGGTGATCGCCCACCTCGCGGGAGCAACGCAGCTGGCGGTCGATCTGCTCGCCGGCGCGTTCATCGCCGTGCGGCTCGCTTACACCTGGGCATACCTCGCCGACCGGCACTACCTGCGATCGCTGCTGTGGATGGCGGGTTTCGCCTGCGTGGTCGGCCTGTTCGCCGCGGCAGCGGTCGGCCGCTAGGGGCGCCTACTGCGCGGCGGCGCGCGGCGCGGGATTCTTCGCCGCCGCCAGCTTCTTCTCCAGGTCGGCAATGGCCATCACCCCCGGCACACGCTCGCCGTCTTCGAAGAAGATCGTGGGCGTTCCCTGGATGCGCTTGCCCTGCCCGAAGGCGAGGATCTTGTCGATCGGGGTGGCGCATGAGCCGTCGTTGGAGACGGGCGTGTCGCGAACCATCACGTCGAGCCACGCCTTGGCGCGATCGGGGGCGCACCATACGGCCTTCGACTTGGTCACTGAGGCCTCCGACAGGATCGGATACAGGAACACGTAGACCGTGATGTCGTTCACGCCGGTCAGGTCGCGCTCGAACCGCTTGCAGTAACCGCAGTTCGGATCCTCGAAGATCGCGACCTTGCGCGAACCGTTGCCGCGCACGATCTTGATGGCCGAGTCGAACGGCAGGTCCGCGAAATTCACCTTGTTGATCTGGCGCATGCGCGCCTCGGTGATGTTTTCCTTCGTGCGCAGGTCCACGATGGACCCGAGCACCAGGAACGAAGCCTTCTCGTCGGTGTAGAACACCTCGCTGCCCATGGTGACCTCGTAGAGGGCGCCGTAAGGGATCTTGCGCACCGACTCGACCGGCGCTTCCGGCACGCGCTTCTTCAGCTCGGCTTTGACCTTGTCGGCATCCGCCTTGACCTTGTCGGTATCCTGCGCGACCGCGGGGAAGGCGAGGACGAAGGAGACGGCGGCAGCGGCCAGGGCGGCGATGATCTTCATGAAGGTTGGACCGGGAAGGAGCGGGAAGGATCCATTATCGCATTGCGCGCCCGGTAAGCGCCGACTTGGCCCAGGGCTGGGAGTCGACGACCCGCAGGCCCGTGTTGCGCAGCCAGGACGCGCCGCGCCCCTCGGTGGCGAACAGGCGATCGAGCCGGTCGGTCACGAACTGCATCGCACTCACGTCCTCGCGGCGCGCGCGCGCATAGCGGCGGAGCACGCGCAGGTCGCCCACGCGCTCCAGCGGCGAGCGCGCGCCGAGCTCCTCGGCCAGGACCCGCGCGTCCTGGAACCCGAGATTCACGCCCTGCCCGGCGAGCGGGTGGACCGCATGTGCCGCGTCGCCGATGAGGGCGACCCCTGGGGCCACGACGCGCCCGACGCGAATCATTCGAAGCGCGAACCGCGCGACCGGTGATATGAGCCGCAGGTCCCCGAGGGCCGCGCCACCGGCGTCGCGCACCCGGCTTTCGAGCTGCGCCGGGTCGAGAGCGCCGAGCTCCTCGGCGACCCGCGACGGAGCAGACCAGACGATGGACATGCGCTTGCCCGGTAGCGGAAGCCATGCCAGGACGCCGTCGGCGCGGAACCACTGGCGCGCGACCTCGCCATGGCCGTGCTCGACCTCGAAGTTGGCGACGACCGCCGTCTCGTCATAACGATGGTCATCGCCGCCAAGCCCGAGGGCGTCTCGCACGCGAGAATCGGGCCCGTCCGCCCCCACCAGGAGATCGCCCCCGACCGTTTCGCCACCCTCCAGGACGAGGTTCGCACCCGCCGCGGACGCTTCGAACGCCACCGCGTCACGGGTGCGCAACGTAGTGACATGCGAAAGCGAGGCCGCATGATCCTCGAGGGCTCGGACCAGCCGTCCGGCCTCGACGATCCACGCGAGGGCGGCGCCAGGGCGGCCGCCGAACGAGAGCCGGCCGCCATCATCGCCGAACACCTCCATCCGGCGCACGGCTGACACCCGGCGAGCATCGAGGTGCTCCCAGGCGCCGATGTCGCGCAGGAACGCGCGCGTGCCGGCGCTCAGGGCATAGACGCGCACATCGAATGCCTCGGGCAGCGGCCCGGTGCGCGGCGCAGTGCCTTCGACCAGCGTCACCGCGCAATCGCGGCACGCGCAGGCGAACGCAAGCCCTACCGGCCCCGCGCCCGCGACGACGATGCGCGGCTCGCTCACGGGGCGGGAGCGCCGTGGATCATGCGCTCGGCGAGAAGCCGCCGGGCGGGCGGGAAAAGGTCGAGCGCCGCGAGGGCGAGGCCGCGCCCCAACGTCGGGATGCGACGCCCATCGCCGAAGAGCGACACCAGCAGGTCGGTGAAGGCCACGCCGCGGGATGCATCGCGGGAGCGCTCGTCGCGGTAGGCAGCGAGCATCGCACTGCCGCCCAGCTCTTGCGCCGGCGCCACGAGTATCGATGCCGCGAGCGCAGCCGCGTCGCGCAGCCCCAGGTTCAGGCCCTGGCCCGCGATCGGATGCAGTGCCTGGGCCGCGTTGCCGATCATGGCGGTGCGCAGCGCGATCGGCGAATTCACGGCGCGCAACCTGAGCGGGAACGAGGCGCGGGCTTCCACCGCGGTGAAACGCCCCGCGCGATCGCCGAATCGCGCCTGCAATTCCTCCAGGAACGCCGGCGCCTCGAGCGCGAGCAGGCGCTGCGCCTCCGGAGGGCTTGCCGTCCACACGAGCGCGTAACGGTCCTCGACGGGCAGCAGCGCCATCGGTCCGCGGGTCGTGAAGCGTTCGTAGGCGCGCCCGCCGTGGGCCTTGTCGGTTCGGACCGCCCCGACCACCGCTTGTTGCGCGTAGTCCTTCTCGTGAAACGCGATGCCGGGGATCTTCGCGGCGTTTGCACCGCCGTCGGCAAGCACCAGCAACCGCGCGCGCACCTCGCGCCCCGACGCGAATCGCAGGCCCGCGTGGTTCGCCTCGAGCGTGATCGCCTCGCACGACTCGCCGTAGTGAAGGGCGACTCCTGCCGATTCGACACGCCTTGCGAGGGCGGCTTCGAGCGCCGCGAACGGCACGGTGTAGCCGAGCGCTGCGATCCCGTGCTCGCGCGCCTCGATCAGGGTGCGCCCCGGGCCCGCCTGCTGCGAGATATGGATCGAGACGATCGGCGTGGAGTGCTCGCCGGGCCAGGCCGCGGCGTCGATCAGCAACTCGCGGCTCGCGTGGGAGAGGGCGAGCGTGCGGCGGTCGGACGAGGGGCCGGGCCGCGCCTCGAAGAGCGCGACCTTGAAGCCATCCTGCAAACCCTCGCGCGCGATGAACGAAGCCAGCGCGGCGCCCACCGGGCCGGCGCCGACGATGGCGACATCGAGGAGGGACATCAGCGGTCGAGGACCGCGTCCTCGACGTCCTTCACCTTCTTCGGGCAATCGGCGGTGAGCACCTCGCGCCCCTTCGCGGTCACGAGCACATCGTCCTCGATGCGCACGCCGATGTTCCAGAAAGCCTTGGGCACGTTGTCGGCGGGGCGGATATAGCAGCCCGGCTCCACCGTGAGGACCATGCCCGGCTTGAGCTTGCGCCACTTCCCCTTGTGCATGTAATCGCCCGCGTCGTGGACGTCGAGGCCGAGCCAGTGTCCCGTGCGGTGCATGTAGAACTGCTTGTACGAGCCGTCCTCGAGCACCTGGTCGCGGCTACCCTTGCAGAGCTTCAGGTCGATGAAGCCCTGCACCAGGACGCGCGTGGCCGCATCGTGGTAGTCGATGAAGTCGGCCCCCGGCTTGACCGCCTTGATGGCCGCCTCCTGAGATGCGAGCACCAGCTCGTACACGTCGCGCTGCACCGCGCTGAACCGCGCGGCGATCGGGAAGGTGCGGGTGATGTCGGAGGCGTAGCTGTCGAGCTCGCAGCCGGCATCGATCAGCAGCAGGTCGCCCTTGCGAAGCTCGGCGGAATTGTCGCGATAGTGGAGCACGCAGGCGTTGGCCCCGGAGGCGACGATCGAGCCGTAGGCCGCCGCGCGCGCGCCGTTGCGCAGGAACTCGTGGATCAGTTCGGCCTCGACCTCGTACTCGCGCTTTCCCGGTGCGGCGGCGCCCATCGCGCGCACGTGTGCTTCGCCGGAGATCGCGCCCGCCCGCCGCATGATCGCCACCTCGTGCTCGTCCTTGAAGAGGCGCATGTCGTTGATTTCGGCGCGCACGTCGCGGATCTGGACCGGGGCGGTCACGCCGCTGCGCACCCGGGAGCGCACCGCGTTGAGCCAGCAGGTCACGCGCACATCCCACGCCGGGTCGGCCCCCACGGGTGTGTGGAGCGATTCCTGGTTCGCGATCAGGTCGGGCAGCCGCTCGTCCAGTTCGCCATAGGCATAGGCCTCGTCGAACCCGAACATCTCGCGCGCCGTCGCCGGCCCGAAGCGGTAACCGTCCCAGATCTCGCGTTCGAGGTTCTTGTCGCGGCAGAAGAGGATCGATCGCGGCTTGGCGCCCAGCACCATGACCACCACCGCCTCGGGCTCGCGAAACCCCGTGAGGTAGTAGAAGCCGCTGTCCCACCGATAGTCGTAATGGGTGTCGGCGTTGCGGTGGCGCTCCGGGGCCGTGGGCAGGACCACGATGCCCTCGCCCAGGCTGCGGGCCAGGCGCGAGCGGCGCGCCTTGAAGGGTTTTACCTGCAGGGGGTTCTCGAGTTTCATGGCGGAATTTTACCCTTTGCCCGCGGGGGCGTGGTCGCGCATCAGCCCGGCGAGGGCGCCTTCGCCCGCGCCCTCGAGCGCCTCGATGACCCGGGGGACCTCCGCGGGCCGGTTCTGCGAGAGCTTGAACTTCCCTTCGAGGCGTTCGACCACGATTTCGAAACCGACGATTGCCTTGAGCATCGTCGACACGTAGTCCGCGGGAAGGTCGCCGGCGCGCCACGGCTTGGGCCGCCCGGCCTCGTAGGTGTTCGAGAGTCCGATGACGAGCTCGTGCAGCTCGGCCTCCTCCATGAGCCGCGCGCGCCCATGCGCATGCACCACGGCGTAGTTCCAGGTCGGCACCGACGGATGGCTCTGGTACCAGCCGGGCGACACATAGGCGTGCGGGCCCTGGAAGATCGCCAGCAGATGCTCGGCTCCTTCGAGCGCCTGCCACTGTGCGTTGGCGCGCGCGACGTGGCCCAGCAATCGCACCTGCCCGTCGGGGCCGCGTTCGGGCAGGAACGGGATATGGCTCACGTGCAGCCCGGAGGGGCCGGACGACACGAGCGTGCCGAAGGCGTTCGCCGCGATCAGCCCGAAGAGCGCCTTCGGGTCGTCGACCCGGAAATGGGCGGGAACATAAAGCGTCATGTTGCGAGCCTCCGATCGAGCGCAGCGAGCTGCGCCGGCGTACCGACGTTGTCCCACGGGCCGCGAAAATGCTCCCCGCTCACCCGCCCCTGGTCGACGAACCGGTAGGCCCAGGGGAAGAGCTTCAACCAGGTGCCGGGCGCGATGCCGGCGAAAAGCATCGGGTGGAAGACCCCGATGTTCCCATAGGTGAGGCGCGGGCCTTCCCGCGTGACCAGGCCCTGGGAAAGTCCCATGTCGCCCGCCGAGTGCCACGGGGGATTGTCGACCAGCACGAAGTGCGCGCACCGGCGCTCGGGGTGGCGAAGGATACTCTCCAGCCGCGGCGCGAGCGAGGCGTAGTCGAAGGTCGTATGGATGTCGCCACTGACCACCACGAACGGCTCGGGGCTGAGAAGCGACAGCGCGCGCGCGACCCCGCCCGCGGTTTCGAGCGCCGTCGCCTCGTGCGAGTAACGGATGCGCGCGCCAAGGCGCCGCCCGTCGCCCAGGAACTCCTCGATCAGGTGCCCGAGATGGGAATGGTTCACCACCAGGTCGGTGAAGCCCGCGAGCGCGAGCCGCTCGACCTGCCACTCGATGATGGGCCTGCCGCCCACCCTGAGCAGCGGCTTCGGCGTCGCGTCGGTCAACGGGCGCATGCGCTCGCCGCGACCCGCCGCCAGGATGAGCGCGCTTCGCATCAGAAGGTGAGCCCCACCTCGGGCTTGCGTCCTTCGAGCTCGTCGAGAAGTCGCCCGAGCGGGGCCAGCTCGCGATAGCGTCCGGCCGCGTGCCGAACGTAGGCCACGAACCGTGGCGTGTCCTCGACGTAGCCGGGCTTGCCGTCGCGGTGCTTGAGGCGCGCGAAGATGCCCAGCACCTTGAGGTGGCGCTGCAATCCCATCCACTCGACGTCGCGCCAGAACTCGCCGAAATCCGCGCGCACCGGCAGCCCCGCCCTGCGCGCCTTCTCCCAGTAGCGAACCGTGCCGTCGAGCACGCGCTCCTCCTCCCAGCTGATGAACGCGTCGCGGTAGAGCGACGCCACGTCGTAGCTGATCGGCCCGTGCGTCGCGTCCTGGAAATCGAGGATGCCGGGGTTGGGTTCGCACACCATGAGGTTGCGCGGCATGTAATCGCGGTGCACGTAGACCCGCGGCTCGGCGAGATTGCGCCGCAGCACCGCGCGGAAGACGCCCTCGAGCGACTCGCGCTGCGCCGCTGACAGCTCCACGCCCAGATGGCGCGCAACGTACCAGTCGGGAAAGAGCGACAGCTCGCGCCGAAGCATCGCCTCGTCGTACTCGGGCAGCTCTCCCTCGCGGCTCGCCGCCTGCCAGCGCACCAGCGCCGCAGTGGCGTCGCCGAA
>JANMYH010000067.1:0-3797 GCA_031381925.1 Burkholderiales bacterium
CCCGCGGGCAGGATGTCGCGCGTGCCGCCGCCCGCCACCTTGTAGCCGACCGCCACGCGGACCACGTCCAGCCCGTCGAGCACGTCGAGCTTGGTCACGCAGATTCCCGAGAGCCCGTTCAGCTGCACCGCGCGCTTCAACGCCGTCGCGTCGAACCACCCGCAGCGCCGCGGCCGGCCGGTGACCGAGCCGTACTCGTTGCCCTTCACGCGCAGGTGCTCGCCGACCTCGTCGTCGAGCTCCGTCGGGAACGGCCCCGCGCCCACGCGCGTCGCGTACGCCTTGGCCACCCCGAGCACGTAGTGGAGCTGGTTGGGGCCGACGCCGGTTCCGGCCGAGGCCTGGCCGGCCACGCAGTTCGACGAGGTCACGTAGGGATAGGTGCCGTGGTCGACATCGAGCATCGCCGCCTGCGCTCCCTCGAAGAGGATGTTCTTGCCCTCGCGGATCAGCGCGTTGATCTCGCCCGAGACGTCGGCCACCATCGGCTTGAGTTTCGCCGCGAGCGCGAGCGTGTCGTCGAGCGTCTTCTGGAAGTCGATGGTGTCGGCGTGGAAGTAGTTGCGCAGCACGAAGTTGTGGTAATCGAGGACCTCGCCCAGCTTGGCGGCGAAGCGCTCGCGCGCGTAGAGGTCCTGCACGCGGATCGCGCGCCGCGCGACCTTGTCCTCGTACGCGGGGCCGATGCCGCGCCCGGTGGTGCCGATCTTGGCCTCGCCCTTGGCGCGCTCGCGCGCCTGGTCGATCGCCACGTGGTGCGGCAGGATCAGCGGGCAGGCCTCCGACACGCGCAGCTGGCTCGCGACATCGATCCCGGCGCGCCCGAGCTCGCCCATCTCGGTCATCAGCGCCTCGGGCGAGACCACCACGCCGTTGCCGATGAAGCACTTCACCTTCTCGTGGAGGATGCCCGAGGGGATGAGGCGCAGGATGGTCTTCTGCCCCTTGATCACCAGCGTGTGGCCGGCATTGTGGCCGCCCTGGAATCGCGCCACGCCGGCCACGTGGTCGGTCAGCCAGTCGACGATCTTGCCCTTGCCTTCGTCACCCCACTGGGTGCCGATGACGACGACGTTACGCGCCATTAAGTTCTCCCTCTCTTCTTCTTTTCTCCCTCCCCCCTGGGGGAGGGTTTCTGCTTTTCTCCCTCCCCTTTGGGGGAGGGTCGGGGAGGGGGTCGCTCCGGGCTGAGCGCCACGACCACCCACTTGCCATCTCTCATCTCCATCGTTCGATTGCATCCCAACTCGTCGCGAGCCGCTTCATGTCCAGGCAGATCCACGATCACGACCTCGCCGCGAGACCGGAGCTCGGCGATCGCGAGGCGAAGCTGCGGATCGTCGTTGAACGGCGCGAGGATGCGACCCTCTTCCTCGCCCTCCCCCACGCCACGTTGCACTCCCTGGGCGCGCGAGGGGGAGGGAGAGATCCGCGCCAGCTGCCGCAAATCCATCGTGAACCCCGTCGCCGCCCTCGCCCTTCCAAAGCTCGCGCCCACCTCGTCATAGCGGCCGCCGCGGGCGATCGCATCGGGGCTGCCCGCAGCGAACGCGGCGAACACCAGGCCGCTTTCGTAGTTGAATCCGCCGAGCTCGGCCAGGTCCACGGAGATATCCACGCCGGGTGCGGCGCACTGCGTCGCGAGCCTCTGCAGCGCATCCAGGGCGGCTGCGACCTCGGCCGTCTTCGGCAATTCCCTGCGCGCCCGGTCGATCACCTCGATCCCGCCGTGCATGGTGGTAAGCGCGCCGAGCTTTCCCGCGCCCATCGCATCCTTCTGCTGCACCGCGTGGAACAACTCTTCGGCATTGTCGGGATCCATCCCCGCCACCATCGAGCGGTAGATCGCGGGATTGCCGAGGTCGATGTGGATGCGCGCGATGGCGGCCTTCTTGAGGGAGGCGATCATCAGCCGCACGATCTCGACATCGGCTTCCAGCCCCGCGTGGCCGTAGAGTTCGGCGCCGATCTGGATCGGCTCACGCATCTTGGTCATGCCCGCGGGAACGGTGTGCAGGACGCTGCCGCAGTAGCACAGGCGCGCGACCCCCTGGCGATTCAGCAGGTGCGCGTCGATGCGCGCCACCTGCGGGGTGTGGTCGGCGCGCACCCCGAGCATGCGACCCGAGATCTGGTCGACCAGCTTGAAGGTGGCGAGATCCATGTCGCGCCCGGTGCCCGACAGCAGCGACTCGAGGTACTCGAGCAGCGGCGGGGCCACCAGCTCGTAGCCGTGCGTCTCGAAGAGGTCGAGGATCGCCCGGCGCAGGCGCTCGATCGCGCGCGCTTCGAGCGGGAGCACGTCCTCGATGTGTTCTGGAAGGAGCCAGCGTCTCATTGTTTTCTCCCTCTCCCTTGGGAGAGGGTCGGGGAGAGGGTCACGTGACGAGAAAGAGGATTCCGAGCCCCGCCACCATCGACGCGAGCCCCGCGAACCGGATCTGCCCGTCGCTCATCTCGATGAACTTGCGGAAGGCCTCGCGCCAGAAGCGCGGCGCGGTGAACGGCAGGATGCCTTCGATCACGAGCATGAGAGCGAACCCCGCGACGATGATGTCGCCCATGGAAAACTACTTGCCGCGGCCCGGGCTCTTGAAATACTTGAAGAAGTCCGACGACGGGTCGAGAACCATCACGTCGCTCTTGCTGCGAAGCCCCGTGCGGTACGCCTCCATGCTGCGATAGAAGCTGTAGAACTCGGTGTTGCGCGTGAACGCCTCCGAATAGACGCGCGCGGCGAGCGCATCGCCCTCGCCCTTCACGCGCTGGGCGTCGCGGTAGGCTTCGGCCACGATGATCTGGCGGGTGCGGTCGGCCTCGGCCTTGATCTTCTCGCCCTCGGCCTGGCCGGTCGCGCGCAGCTCGTTGGCCGCGCGCTTGCGCTCCGATTCCATGCGGCGATAGATGTCGGAGGAGATCTCGGGGACCAGGTCCACGCGCTTCAACCTCACGTCGACCACCTCCACCCCGATGCCCTTCACGTCCTTGTCGACCTTGTCGGCCACCGTGGACATGATCATCTCGCGCTCGCCCGAGACCACGTCGTGGACCGTGCGGCGGGCGAATTCCGCGCGCAGCGCATCGTTGACGGTCTGCGAGATGCGCGCCTCGGCGGCGATCGGGTCGCCGCGCACCGAGACGAAATACTGGCGCACGTCGATGATCCGCCACTTCACGAACGAATCCACCAGCACGTTCTTGTTTTCCGACGTGAGGAAGCGCTCGGCGTCGCGCGCATCGAGCGTCTGGATGCGCGTGTCGTAGAGGCGCACGTTCTGCAGCAGCGGCACGAGGAAGTACAGCCCCGGCTCGGTCTGCAGCGCCACCACCTCGCCCAGCTGGAACTTGATCGCGGCCTTGCGCTGGTCGATGGTGTACACGCTCATCGCGAGGATGAGCCCGAGGACCACGAGGCCCACGATGGTGATCGCGGAAACGCGCCTCATCGCGTGCCCTCCCGGTCGCGCGTGCGCATGCCTTCACGGCGCGTCGGCAGCGGCTCCGGAACCACGGGCGGTGCGGCCGCCTCGGGGGCGGTCGTGCGCGGCGCCTCGGGGGCGGCGGCGTTCTGGGACGAGAGCTTCATCAGCTCCCCCATCGGCAGGAACAACATGTTCTGGCTGCCCTTCTGGTCGACCAGGACCTTGGTGGTGGCGCCCAGGATCTGCTGCATGGTCTCGAGGTAGATGCGCTCGCGGGTGACCTGCGGGGCGCGCTCGTATTCGGCGAGGATCTGGCGGAAGCGCGAGGTGTCGCCCTGGGCGGTCGCGACCACGCTCTGGCGGTAGCCGTTGGCC
>JANMYH010000075.1:0-2713 GCA_031381925.1 Burkholderiales bacterium
GCTAAAGGCGTTGCTGAAGCGGCATTTCGACCCGGTCGCGACGGAGCCGATCCCGGCGCGCATGTTCATGCGGCGACCGGCGTGGATCGGCCATGCGAAGGCGCTGGTCCTGGTGGGACTCGGCATCGCGATCGGCCTCGCGGTGCCGCTGCTGCGCGCGCCGCCCCCGCCCGCGCCGGCCGCGGCGACTGCCACGTTCCCGATGCGCGCCGCGCGCGCGCATGCGGTGTACGCACCGGAGGTCCGTCACCCCGTCGAGGTCGAAGCGAGCCAGCAGGAGCACCTGGTGCGGTGGCTCTCCAAGCGGCTCGGCCTCGAACTCAAGGTGCCGGTGCTGGCCGCCGAGGGTTTCGAGCTTCTTGGCGGCCGCCTCCTGCCGGGGCCCGATGGGCCGGTGGCCCAGTTCATGTTCCAGGATTCCGGCGGCAAGCGCCTCACGCTCTACGTGAGCCGCCCCAATCGCGCCGAATCGGTCACCGCCTTTCGCTTCGCCCAGGAGGGGCCGGTGGCGGTGTTCTACTGGATCGATCGCGATTGCGGCTACGCGCTCTCGGGCGAGCTCGATCGGGCGACGCTCACCCGGGTTGCCACCGCGGTATACAAGCAGCTGGAGCCGTAGCTGATATGTGAACTGTTTCACAGACGCATCCGGACACCCGGGTGCAATGTGGCCTCTGGCGCGCGTCAGGCTTGTCATCATCATGGACAAGAAACAACGAGATGGCCCGCCGATCGGTGGCGCGTGGCCCGATCCACGGCTGCGGGCCCTCCAGGTCGGTGAGCTTTATCAACTCGCTCCCACGGCGGCGGGCTTCTCCTATTTCGGGGCGCTGCTGACTCTCGCGGTCCTGATCGACACCGGCGACATCGCGCGTGGCGCCGTTTGGTTCCTGTGGGCAACCGCGGTCACGGTGTTCCGGTTCATGACGATCATCGCCTATCGCCGGCGCCCGTTCGGCTCGGATCCCGAGGCCTGGGCACGCCTGGTGGTGGCCGCAAACCTCCTCGCCGGCATCCAGTGGGGGATCCTCGGCGCCCTGCTGTTCCCCGCGGAGGGCGGGTATCGGCAGCTCTTCACGATCATGGTGATCACCTGCTTCGTGGGCGGCTCGCTCACGGCCTACGCGTCGGTGAAGGGCGCGCACGAGGCACTTTCGATCCCCGCAACGCTGCCGACCGCGATCAACCTCTTCTTCGTGCAGCAGGGTATCCATTGGTTTGCCGGCATCACCGCGATCTTCTTCTGCTTCGCGATCGTGTATTACGCGCGCAAGCTCAACCGCCACATCGAGCAGCGCTTCCGCCTGCAGATCGAGCGCGACGACCTGCTCGAGCTCACCGCGCTCCTGAACGAGAAGCTCGAGCGCGAGAACCGCGAGCTCGCCCACCGGGCGGCGGTGCGCGGCATGTCGGTGGAGAGCGCGCGCGAGCGCGCCGGGCGCCTCGAGACGTTCTTCGAGAATTCCCCGCTCGCCCAGCTCGAGTGCGATGGGGCGGGGAAGGTGATCACCGTGAACCTCGCCGCCGAAAGGCTGCTGGGCAAGCGCCACGAGGACCTCGCCGGCAAGTCGTTCGCCGGGCTCCTCGCGGGGCCATACGCCGCCACCAAGGCTTTTGCCGGCGCACGCGAGCCGATCAGCATCGAGGTCGAGGTGGTCGGCCGCAGCGAAGAGAGGATCGCCTGCACCGCGAGCTTCACGCCGCTCGCCGCGCGCGAGGGCCGCGACCCCGGCTTCGGGGTGATCCTGAGCGGGTGCACCGTCCCCGCGTAAAATCGCGGCTTGACCGTTCCTCCCGAATACCTTGCCGGCACCCTGGCCGCAGACCATCCGCGCATCGCGGCGCTCATCGCCGCCATCGACGGTCGCGCGCGCACGGGTCGGCCCGCGGAGCGCGAGCGGCTGCTTCTGGGCGAGCTCATCGATCGTTCGCGCGCGCGCCACGCCGAGCGCCTGGCGCGCATTCCCGAGCCTGCCTTTCCCGAGGAACTGCCGATCGCGCAGCATCGCGAGGAGATCGCGAAGCTGATCCGCGAGCACCCGGTGACCATCGTCTGCGGGGAGACGGGGTCCGGCAAGACCACGCAGATCCCGAAGATCTGCCTGCAGCTTCGCCGCGGGGGCGCGGGGCTGATCGGCTGCACTCAGCCGCGCCGGATCGCGGCGCGAAGCCTTGCGCAGCGCCTCGCGCAGGAGCTCCCCGGCACGCCCAAGGGCTTCGTCGGCCACAAGATCCGGTTCCAGGACCAGACGCGCCCCGATACGGTGGTGAAGATCATGACCGACGGGGTGCTGCTTGCGGAGACGCATTCCGATCGCGAGCTGCGCGCCTACGATACGCTGATCGTCGACGAGGCCCACGAGCGCAGCCTCAACGTCGATTTCCTGCTCGGGTATCTCAAGCGCCTCGTCGTGGCGCGCCCGGAGCTCAAGGTGGTCGTCACCTCCGCCACCATCGATACCGAGCGCTTCTCGGAATTCTTCGGCGGTGCCCCGGTGATCGAAGTCTCGGGCCGAACCTATCCGGTGGAGGTTCGCTACCGGCCGGAATACTTCGAGCTCGAGGACGACGACGACGAGCCGGTCGACATGAACGAGGCGATCGCGAAGGCCGTGGACGAGATCGCGCGCGACAGCCGCAGCGGCGACATCCTGGTCTTCCTGCCGGGGGAGCGCGAGATCCGCGAGGCGGCGGAGGCGATTCGCAAGCTCGC
>JANMYH010000092.1:0-4625 GCA_031381925.1 Burkholderiales bacterium
AGCGCAGGAGATCCTCGCTGCCACGCCAAACGCCTGGATCCCGCAGCAGTTCGAGAACGCTTCGAACGTCGAGGTGCATGCACGCACCACCGCACAGGAGATCCTCGCGGATTTCCCGGAGGGGTTCGATGCACTGATCACCGGGGTCGGTACCGGCGGGCACATCACCGGCTGCGCGCGCGTGCTCAAGAAGCAGTGGCCAAAGCTCAAGGTATTCGCGGTCGAGCCCACCGCATCCCCGGTCATCTCCGGCGGGAAGCACACGCCGCACCCGATCCAGGGCATTGGCGCAGGGTTCATCCCCGCGATCCTCGAGGTTGCGGCGCTCGACGGCACCGTCCTGGTCGAGGCCGAGGCCGCGAAGGAAATGGCGCGACGCTGCGCGAGGGAGGAAGGCATCCTGGTCGGCATCTCGTCGGGGGCAACCCTCGCCGCCATCGCGCAGAAGTTGCCGGAGCTTGCGAAAGGCGCGCGCGTGCTGGGCTTCAACTACGACACCGGCGAGCGCTACCTTTCGGTGGAGGGATTCCTTCCCGCCGAACCTGCGTGAGCCTGGGTCGTTCCCGTGGAGACGGGAACCCAATCTTCGCAATCGTCGTCATGGGCGTATCCGGATGCGGGAAGACCTCGGTCGCCGAGCGGCTTGCAGACCGCCTCCAGTGGGACTTCGCCGAGGCCGATACTTTCCATTCCCCCGCGAACGTCGAGAAGATGCGCGCCGGCATTCCCCTGGAAGATGACGACCGCGGGCCGTGGCTCGATGCCATCGCCGCGTACATCGATGCGGCGCGCGCACGGCGCCGACGCTGCATCGTGGCCTGCTCGGCGCTCAAGCGGCGTTACCGCGATCGGCTCAGGGACGGCCACGGGGACGTTCGCTTCGTGTATCTCCGCGGTGCGTTCGAGACCGTGGCCGCACGCATGGAAGGCCGCACCGGACACTACATGCCGGCATCGCTCCTGCAGAGCCAATACGACGCTCTGGAGGAACCCGGTGAGGACGAGAACGCGATCGCCCTGTCGATCGAGTCTCCGGTCGACGCTCTCGTCGCGGAAATCTTCGCTACTCTTTCCTGATCGCGTGGCCACCGAACTGGTTGCGCATCGCGGCCAGCACGCGGTCGGCGAACGATTCCTCGTCGCGCGAGCGCAGGCGCTGCAGCAGCGCGAGCGTGATCACGGGCGCCGGCACATCGAGGTCGATCGCCTCCTGCACCGTCCAGCGCCCCTCGCCGGAATCGCCCACATGGGGCGCGATGCCGGACATCGTGGGATTGTCCTTCAGCGCGGCTGCCGTGAGGTCGAGGAGCCACGAGCGGACCACGCTTCCGTGCCGCCAGATCTCGGCGACCTGGTGGAGGTCGAGGTCCAGGTCCTCCTTGTGGCTGAGGATGGAGAACCCTTCGGCGTACGCCTGCATGAGGCCGTACTCGATGCCGTTGTGGATCATCTTCGTGAAGTGTCCCGCGCCGGAGGGGCCGACGCGCCCCCACCCTTTGTACTTTCCGGGTGCGAGTGTCTCGAAGATCGGCCGCAGGCGCTCGACCGCCTCCTCGTCACCGCCGATCATCAGGCTGTAGCCGTTTTCGAGCCCCCACACTCCACCACTGGTGCCGCAGTCGACGTAATCGACGCCCTGCTGCGCGAACAATTTCGCGCGGCGCTGCGTGTCCTTGTAGTTCGAGTTCCCACCGTCGACGATGGTGTCGCCGCTCGACAGGGTGAGCGCGAGCTTGGCGAGGGCCTCGTCGGTCGCCTCGCCCGCGGGGATCATCAACCAGAGGATTCGGGGTGCGGGAAGGGCGGCGACCAATGCCGACAGCGAATCCGCGGGCTTCGCGCCCTTTGCCGCCAGCGCCTTGCGCGGCTCGACACTCGCATCGAACACGGCCACGTCATGCCCGCCCGCCATCAGGCGCTGCGCCATGTTCGCACCCATGCGCCCCAATCCGATCATTCCGAGTCTCATGCCATCCCCTTCAAGGAGCGGCCATGATAGCAACGCGCGTCAGTTGCGCGAGACGACACGCATGGGAATCTCGCGCTCGACTTCGAAACCCATCCGTTGGTAGAGCGTCCGCGCGCGCGTGTTCGACGAGGCGACGTGCAGGAACGGCGTGAGCCCGCGAGCAAGCTGCGAACGAATCACGTGCTCGGTCAGCCGCTTGGCATATCCCCTTCCCTGGTGCTCGGGCAGTGTGCAGATGCCGCTGACCTCGCGAAGGGGTGCGGCGAAGAGCCGCTCTCCCGCCATCGCCACCACGCGATCACCTTCGAACACGCCGTACCACTGCCCGATCTCCATGGGACGCTGGGGAAAGGGCCCGGGGCGGGTGACGGCCGCAATCTCGAGCATCTGCGGGACGTGTTCCATCCCGAGGCGGATGATCGGCAGCGAAATGTCCGGCACGGGCAGCGTCCCCTTCCACAACATCGCGCACATGGAGGTATCGACCTCGATCTTCCAGCCGTCGGGCTCAGGTCCCCGCCACTCCGCGCAATAGAACCGCTCGCCCGGATCGCAGAATGGTTTGAATGACGCGAAATCGGGATTCGAAGGATCGTCATACCCGATCATCTCGGGGAAGCCGCGCACGTACCGCTTCATGCGATCCGTTCCCTCTCCAAGATGGGCGTGCGACCCGGTGAGGGCGCGCCAAAAAATGTTCGCGAGGTGGTCCATCCGGCGGTAGCATACCGGCGATAATCGTCATTCCCGCGAAGGCGGGAACCCAGACATGAAAACTCTCATCTCTTTTCTCCTGGTCCTCATGTCCACCAACGCATCGGCCGCCGCTTGCGGCACCCTCCTCGACCACACCGTGTCAGACCTCGCCGGCACCCAGGAGAACCTGTGCCAATACGCGGGCAAGGTGGTCCTGGTGGTGAACACCGCGAGCTTTTGCGGCTACACGCCCCAGTACAAGGGGCTGCAGGCGTTGAACGAAAAGTACAAGTCGCGTGGCCTGGTGATCCTCGGCTTTCCCTCCAACGACTTCGGCCAGCAGGAGCCCGGGAGCGCAAAGGAGATCGCGGACTTCTGCGATCGGACCTACGCGGTCAAGTTTCCGATGTTCTCGAAGACGTCGGTGAAGGAGGCCGGCGGTTCGCCGGTTTTCGATGCCCTTGCCAAGGCAACGGGCGAACGACCGAAATGGAACTTCCACAAGTACCTCGTGGCTCGGGACGGGAAGACGGCGGTGAGTTTCACGTCCAAGGTCGAGCCGGAGTCCAGGGCTTTCATTGCGAAAATAGAGGAGATGCTGAAATGATGAGCAAGAAATCCTTAACCTGGCTCGTGGCCTTCGGCTGCGCGGCAACGTTGATCGCGCAGCCCGCGCTGGCTCAGAACGTGAAAGTGACGCCGCTCGGCAGCCATGACGGCGAATTCTGCCCGCAGGACCGTGCGCTGGTCTTCGAGGATCCGAATGGCACGCGCATCCTCTACGATCCGGGCCGCACCGTGGCCGGCGCGAACGATGCGCGCCTGGGCAAGATCGACATCGTGCTCGTCACCCACATGCACGGCGACCACGCCGGCAACGCCCACATCAAGGAGGTCAACGTCGGCGAGTGCGGCAAGGTGGAGACCCCCGTCTCGGCGATGCCGAATTCCAACGCGGCGAACATCGCGATCGGCAAGAAGGCGAAGATGGTCACCGGGAGCGAGATGCAGGCGTTCTTCGCGGCCAAGCTGCGGGCGAATGGCGGCCAGGCCTCGGACTCGATGCTGGCGCGCTTCGGCGGCAGCGTGACGGTGGGTGGAGTGAGGATCGCGACCGTCCCCGCCTCCCACAGCAACGGCCTCGATCCCGACTACATCGGCGGCGATCTCGGCAAGTCCATGAAGGACGCGGGCATCGCGGGGTATGTGGGCGACCCCACCGGCTACGTGCTCAAGTTCAGCAACGGCCTCGTGGCGTATCTCTCGGGTGATACCGGCATCACGGGCGAGCAGGAGAAGGTCGTGCGCGGCCACTATGGCGCCAAGCTCACCGTCATGAACATGGGCGACGGCTTCACCACCGGGCCCGCCGAGGCGGCCTACGTGATCAACGAGCTGGTCAAGCCCAATGAGGTCATCGCCTCGCACGCGAACGAGGCCGGGACCAAGGGCGGCAAGGTGATTCCGGATTCGAAGACCGACCGGTTCATGAAGGCTTCCAAGGTGCCCGTGCATGTCCCCTTGAGCGGCAAGACGATGGAGTTCGACGCGAACGGGAAATGCGTCGCGGGTTGTTGAACCGGTAGCGGGGCGAGTGCTCAGGCGAGCGGGATGCGCTCCTTGTTGTGCGCGAGCCACTGGTCGAACGACTGTAGCTTGGGGTTCAGCTCGCGCGAACGGCCGAGGTCCCGAACCTTGGTGAAGTAGTCGTTGAAGTCGCGCTTGAACTGGAACATGTTGCCCAAGTCCTCGGCGCCGGGAAAGCCGAAGGCGCGATACGTCGAGGGCGGCACGTCGTTGTAAACCACCTTCTGCCCGAGCGCCCTGGTGAACGACGCTGCCATCTCGGCGCCGGTCGGGTGGCCCCCGGCGATTGCGACTGTCTTGCCCACCATCTCGGAGCCGCGCTTGAAGATGCCGAACGCGCACCGGCCGATGTCCTCCGCCGCGATGCCGGGCA
>JANMYH010000133.1:0-1577 GCA_031381925.1 Burkholderiales bacterium
GTGGACGCTGTTGAAGCCGTGGGACTTGTCGAGAAAGTAGGTCGGCGTCTTCGACGAGCATCCGATGCCCGAGAGCTTGGCCACGCGGTGCGGGTGGATCGCGAGCTCCCAGCACGCCTGGATGATCGCGGCGCTGATCGAATCGTGCCCGCAGCCCGCGCAGAGGGTCGAGATCGCGCCCTCGTAGTCGCGCCGGGTGAATCCGAGCGAATTCTTCGGCAGGTCGGGATGGTGCAGCTTCGGTTTGGCGAGATAGGTCATGGCTTGCCCTCGAGCGGTTTAACCGGGGGTCACTCCCCGCTCGCCGCGGTGCGTTTGAGCGGCGAGACGTTGAAGGCGGAAAGGCGCTGCGCGATTTCCTTCTGGATGAAGCGCGCGGTGATCGGCGTGCCGTCGTAGTGCAGCACGGGCGTGAGCTTCTCGGGCGGCAGCATGCCTTCGGCGATGAGGAGGGTTCGCAGCTGTGCGTCGCGATTCTGCTCGACCACGAACACGTGGTCGTGGCTGTTGGCGAAGTCGAGCACCTCGTCGGGGAACGGGAACGCCCGCACGCGCAGCGCGTCGACCTGCATCGACTCGCCCTCCAGGATGGCGAGCGCCTCGTCCATCGCCGGGGCGGTCGAGCCGTAGTAGATCACACCGAAGCGCGCGCCCTTCCCGGACTTGCGCAACACCGGCGCCGGCACCAGCTCCTTGGCGGTCTCGAATTTCTTCAGCAGGCGCTGCATGTTGTCGACGTAGGCGCTGCCCTCCTCCGTGTAGCGCGCGTAGCGGTCGCGGCTGGTCCCGCGGGTGAAGAACGAGCCGCGCTTGGGATGCGTCCCGGGATAGGTGCGGTAGGTGATCCCGTCGCCGTCGAGATCGAGGTAGCGCCCGAAGCGCTTGCCCGCCTCGAGGTCCTGGTACGAGAGCACCTTGCCGCGGTCGTAGCGCTTCGCGTCGTCCCATACCAGCGGCTCGCACAGGCGCTCGTTCATGCCGATGTCGAGGTCGTAGAGCACGAAGACCGGCGTCTGGAGGCGATCGGCGAGGTCGAACGACTGCGCGGCCATCTCGAAGCCTTCCTTGGGGTCCTCCGGAAAGAGCAGCACGTGCTTGGTGTCGCCGTGCGACGCATACGCGCACGCCAGGACGTCGGATTGCTGGGTGCGGGTCGGCATGCCGGTCGAGGGACCGGCGCGCTGCACGTCGAAGATCACCGCGGGGATCTCGGCAAAATAGGCGAGGCCGATGAATTCCGACATGAGCGAGATGCCCGGGCCCGACGTGCACGTGAACGCGCGGGCGCCGTTCCAGGCGGCCCCGATCACGATCCCGATCGAGGCGAGCTCGTCCTCCGCTTGAACGATCGCGTAGCGCGCGCGTTTGCTGTCGGGATCGGTGCGGAACTTGCGGCAATGAGCGCTGAAAGCCTCGGCAAGCGACGACGACGGCGTGATCGGATACCACGCGGCCACCGTGGCGCCCCCGTAGACGCAGCCCAGGGCCGCCGCACTGTTTCCCTCGAGGAAGACGCGATTGCCGACGCCATTGGACCGCTTTACCTTCAGGCCGATGGCGGGCAGGTGGTCGCGGGC
>JANMYH010000140.1:0-5823 GCA_031381925.1 Burkholderiales bacterium
CCAGCTTCGCGGTGTGGATCTCGTCGAAGACCATCTCGGTCTCGAAGCGCTCGGCGTGCTTGAGGAACCGGTCCATCAGCTCGGGTCCCTGGACGCCCATCGCATCGGCCGGCCAGTTGTCGACGTCGGTGGTGGTCATGAGCTGACCGCCCTGGGCGAGGCCCGTGATCAGCACCGGTTTCAGGTTGGCGCGTGCGGCGTACACCGCGGCGGAGTAGCCGGCGGGGCCGGAGCCCAGGATGAGGAGTCGCGAGTGTTTTGTCGTCATTTCGTAGGTAAATGGTGCCGAAATCGGGGCCTTAAACGGCGATTATCGCATCCGGGCACGGCGGCTATGTCCCTGAAATTAAGGGTTTAAATGAGAATGACCACCTAACCGTTTGACAACTAAGGGATTTTTAAGTATTTAAGAGCCATGTCCGCCACCACAAAGCGGCCGGCCGTCGGCGAGCGCACGATGGCCCTCAAGGCCGTGCCGTTCTTCACGCAGCTCAACGACCGCGAACTCGACGTGGTTCGCGCCGTCGCCACCGAAAAGACCTATCCCAAGAACGCGGTGGTCCTCACCGAGGGCGAGATGGGCGACTCGCTCTACATGATCCAGTCGGGCAAGGTGAAGGTCTTCATCGGCGACGAGGACGGGCGCGAGATCATCCTCAAGATCCTGGGGCCGGGCGACTTCTTCGGCGAGATGTCGATGATCGACAAGCAGGCTCGCTCGGCGTCGGTCAACACCAGCGAGGCCTCCACGTTCCTGGTGCTCACCCACGCGGCGTTCGAGAAGTGCGTCGAGCAGTCGCCGCGCATCGCGAACATGGTGATGCGCATCCTAGCGCAGCGCGTGCGCGAGGCCGACCGCAAGATCGGCACCCTTGCGCTGATGGATGTCTACGGGCGGGTGGCGAGCACGCTGCTCGAGCTCTCGGTGTACACCAACGGCAAGCTGATGGTGGCCGAGAAGCTGTCCCAGCAGGACCTGGCGAACATGGTCGGCGCCTCGCGCGAGATGGTGAACCGCATCCTCAAGGATCTCTCGGACCGCGGCTTCATCTCGATCGAGTCGAAGACCATCACGATCATCAACCGGGAGCTGCCGCCATCGCTGTAGTCGCCGAGTCGCCGGCCATCAATCCGCGCCTGGGGCGCGTGCTGCGCGAAGCCGGATGGATCCTCCTCCTCGCCGCGGGCTCCTACCTGGCGCTGGTGCTGTCGAGCTACAACCGCGGCGACCCCGGCCCCTTCTTCAGCGGCACGGGCGAGGCGATCGCCAACAAGGGTGGCGTCGCCGGGGCCTGGATCGCGGAAACGCTGCTCTACCTTTTCGGGCTGTCGGCGTGGTGGTGGGTGGCGCTGGCTGCCTACGGGATCCTGCGCCTCTACCGGCGCGTCGACGCCTGGGAGCTGCTGAGCCGCCGTTCCATCGCGGTCTCCGCCACCGGCTTCGCGGTGCTGCTGGTCGCGAGCTCGGCGCTCGAGGCGATGCGCCTTTATTCGTTGTCCGCGGAGCTTCCGCTCTCGCCGGGCGGGGCCCTGGGCTGGATGGTGGCGTCGTTCACGGCGACCGCTCTCGGATTCACCGGCGGCACGCTGCTGCTGCTGGCGCTGATCGCATCGGCCTTGAGCCTTTTCACGGGACTGTCGTGGCTGCGCCTGTCGGAGCTCGTGGGCGCCGGCCTCGAGTGGGTCTACGGCGCCGCGCGCGCGCGCATCGACGCGCGCCGCGACCGCGAGGAAGGGCGGATCGCCTCGCAGGAGCGCGAGGAGAAGGTCGAAGTCGCCAAGAAGCTCTTCGAGGACCACGAGCCGATCCGCATCGAGATGCCGCCGGTGCATGTCGCCAAGAGCGAGCGCATCGTGCGCGAGAAGCAGGTGCCCCTCTTCGCGGACCTGCCCGATTCGCCGCTGCCGCCCTTGTCGCTCCTCGATGCGCCCGACACCCACATCGAGCGCCCGACCGCCGAGACGCTCGAGTACACCTCGCGGCTGATCGAGAGGAAGCTCCTCGACTTCAACGTGCAGGTGAAGGTGGTCGCGGCCTACCCCGGCCCGGTCATCACCCGCTACGAGATCGAGCCCGCGGTCGGCGTGAAGGGCGCGCAGATCGTGAACCTCGCGCGCGACCTCGCCCGCGCGCTCTCCGTGACCGCGATCCGCGTGGTCGAGACGATTCCCGGCACCTCGTGCATGGGCCTGGAGATCCCCAACCCGAAGCGCGAGATCGTGCGCCTGTCGGAGATCGTCGGCTCGCAGGCCTACGCCGACATGAATTCGAAGATCACCATCGCGCTCGGCAAGGACATCACCGGCAAGCCCATGGTGGCCGACCTGGCGCGCATGCCGCACCTGCTGGTGGCCGGCACCACCGGCTCGGGCAAGTCGGTGGCGATCAACGCGATGATCCTGTCGATCCTCTACAAGGCCACGCCCTCGGAAGTGCGCCTGATCATGGTCGACCCCAAGATGCTCGAGCTGTCGATGTACGAGGGCATCCCGCACCTGCTGGCACCCGTGGTCACCGACATGCGCCAGGCGGGAGCCGCGCTCAACTGGTGCGTGGCGGAGATGGAGCGGCGCTACAAGCTCATGAGCGCGATCGCGGTCCGCAACCTCGCCGGCTACAACCACAAGGTGCGCGAGGGGATCGAGAAGAAGGAGCCGCTCAAACATCCGTTCACCCTGACCCCGGACAATCCCGAGAATCTCGAGCCGCTGCCGCTGCTGGTGGTGCTCATCGACGAGCTCGCCGACCTGATGATGGTGTCGGGCAAGAAGGTCGAGGAGCTGATCGCGCGGCTCGCGCAGAAGTCGCGCGCCTGCGGGATCCATTTGATATTGGCGACGCAACGTCCGTCGGTGGACGTGATCACCGGCCTCATCAAGGCGAACGTGCCGACGCGGATCGCGTTCCAGGTGTCCGCCAAGGTGGACTCGCGCACCATCCTCGACCAGCAGGGCGCCGAGAGCCTCCTCGGGCAGGGCGACATGCTCTACCTGCAGCCGGGCGGTGGGATCCCGATCCGCGCGCACGGCGCCTACGTGGCCGATGCCGAGGTGCACCGCGTGGTCGAGGCATTGAAGAAGCAGGGCGAGGCGCAGTACATCGAGGGCATCCTCGATGCGCCCGAGCAGGGCGAGATGAACGCAATGTCGGAGGGCGGTGTCTCAGGAGAAGCCGATCCCCTCTACGACCAGGCCGTGCAGATCGTCCTCCAGAACAAGCGCGCTTCCATCTCCCTCGTGCAACGCCACCTGCGGATCGGGTACAACCGCGCCGCGCGGCTGATCGAGGACATGGAAAAAGCGGGGATGGTGACGCCGATGGCCTCCAACGGGAATCGGGAAATCATCCCGCCGGCCCGCTAGGGCGGCGCCGTCCTCCCCGCCCCCGATAACTTCATTCGGGGGCAGGCTCCGGCAAGAACCCAGACAAGGCAGCCATGCGTTTCCTTCTCCTCATCCTGTTTTCCTTTTCAGCCCATGCCGGCGGCCTCGACGATTTTCTCGCCTTCAACGCCGCGACGAAGACCGCCACCGCGCGCTTCGAGCAGCAGGTCTTCGACCGCGCCGGCAAGGTAGTCGAACGCGCGACCGGCACCTTCGCCTTCGCGCGCCCCGGCAAGTTCCGCTGGACCTACGAGAAGCCGCACCAACAGGTCCTGGTGGGCGACGGTACGCGCCTCTGGATCCACGACCCGGACCTCAACCAGGTGGCCGTCAAGCGCGTCGACCAGGCGATCTCGTCGACGCCGGCGGCGCTCCTCGCGGGGCGCGACGACATCACCCGGCTCTTCACCCTGAAGGACGCGGGCAGCGCCGACGGACTGAGCTGGGTCGAGGCCTCGCCCAAGGCCCAGGACACCGGCTTCGAGCGCGTGCGCCTGGGGCTCGCGGGCAAGTCGCTCGCCGCGATGGAGCTGCACGACCAGCTCGGCGGGCGAACGCTGCTGAAGTTCATGGACCTGAAGGCGAATGCCGCGATCCCCGCCGACACGTTCACCTTCAAACCGCCCGCCGGGACCGATGTGCTCGAGGACGCGCCCGCGAAAAAGTAGTCTCGGGCATTAAGATAGTCCGATGAACCAGCCCGGCGACCTCTTTACCGCTACCGGCGACGCGAACGTGCCGCTGGCCGAGCGGCTGCGGCCGAAGGCGGTCGAGGACATGGTGGGCCAGCGCCACCTGCTGGGCGAGGGGCGGCCGCTGTGGGTGGCGCTGCGCGCGGGCAAGCCGCACTCGATGATCCTGTGGGGCCCGCCCGGCGTCGGCAAGACCACGCTCGCCCGACTGATGGCCCACGCGTTCAATGCCGAGTTCATCGCCATCTCGGCGGTCCTCGCGGGGGTCAAGGAGATCCGCGACGCGGTAGAACGCGCGAAGCTCACGCGCGACCAGTACGGCCGCGCGACGATCATGTTCGTCGACGAGGTGCACCGGTTCAACAAGTCGCAGCAGGACGCCTTCCTGCCGCACGTGGAGTCGGGGCTGCTCACATTCATTGGCGCGACCACCGAGAACCCGTCGTTCGAGGTCAATGGTGCGTTGCTGTCGCGCGCGCAGGTTTATGTCCTGGAAAGCCTCAAGCCGGAAGACCTGGACGCGCTGATCCAGCGGGGTTTCGAGGCCGAGACCGTCGATTCGACCGCCGACGCCCGCGCGCGCGTCGCGGAGTTCGCCGATGGCGACGGCCGGCGCGCGCTGAACCTGGCGGAGCAGGTCGCCCAGGCGGCGCGGGTCGAGGGTCGACGCGGGGTCGACATCGATTTCGTGAACGCGGTGTCGCAGCGTGCCGGGCGGCGCTTCGACAAGGGCGGCGAGAACTACTACGACCAGATCTCCGCCCTGCACAAGAGCGTGCGCGGCAGCGACCCGGATGCCTCGCTCTACTGGCTGGTGCGTATGCTCGACGGCGGGGTCGATCCCCGTTACCTCGCGCGACGGATGATCCGCATGGCGAGCGAGGACATCGGCCTCGCCGATCCGCGCGCGCTCGAAGTGGCGATCACCGCGGCGGATGTGTATGAGCGCCTCGGGACACCCGAGGGGGAGCTCGCGCTCGCGGAGTGCGTGATCTACCTCGCGATCGCCGCCAAATCGAACGCCGTGTATACGGCCTACAACCAGGCAAAGGCGTTCATCGCCGAGGACGGCACGCGCCCCGTGCCGCTGCACATCCGCAACGCGCCCACCAAGCTCATGAAGAATCTCGGCTACGGGAAGGACTACCGCTACGCCCACGACGAGGACGAGGGATACGCGGCGGGCGAGAGCTATTTCCCCGACGGCATGGAGCGCCCGAACTGGTACCGTCCGGTCGATCGCGGCCTGGAAGCGAAGATCAAGGAGAAGCTAGAGCACCTGAGGTCGCTGGATGCGAGCGCGAAAAAGCTAAAATGAGCGGATGCTCGATATCCAACTGCTCCGAAAAGACCTTCCCGCGGCCGTCGCGGGCCTGAAGCGCCGCGGCTTCGATTTCGACGAGCGCGCCTTCCGCTCGCTCGAGGAGGACCGCCGCAAGCTGCAGTCGCGCACCGAGGAGCTGCAGGGCCGGCGCAATGCCCTGTCCAAGCAGGTCGGCATGCTGAAGGGCAAGGGCGAGGATGCCGCGGCGGTGCTGGCGGAGGTCGGTGGCATCGGCGACGAGCTGAAGGCCAACGAGGCCGCGCTCGCGCAATTGCAGGAGCGCCTCACGGCGTTCCTGCGCGTGATCCCGAACCTGCTGCGCCCCGAGGTCCCCGACGGCCGCTCGGGCGACGACAACGTCGAGGTCCGGCGCTGGGGGACGCCGCGCGCGTTCGACTTCCCGGTGAAGGATCACGTCGACGT
>JANMYH010000181.1:0-2603 GCA_031381925.1 Burkholderiales bacterium
TCGGTTTCGCGCGCCTTCGCGCTCGCGAGGTTGCTCTCGGCGCCGAGCATCAGGGACTCGATTCCGTGGGCATCGCGCGGGAAGCGCGCGTAGCCGGCCGAGTTGCGCACCGAGACCCCGAGGAACTCGAAGCTCAAGGCCTCGTGGATGCGGCGCGCGAAGGCCTCGGCCTGCGCCTCGGGGATGCCGACGCCAACCACCGCGAACTCGTCGTCGCCCACGCGCCCCACCACGTGGCCGCCCGGGCCCGTGGCCTCGGAGACGCGCCGCGCGGCCTCGACCAGGATGTTGTCGGCTGCCTGGTGGCCCACCACGATGTTCACGCGCCGGAATGCGTCGATGTCGGCGACCACCAGCACTCCGTACAGTCCTTTTGCCTGCGCCGCCTTGAGGCTCATCGCTGCGGACATCAGGAACCCCCGGCGGTTGCGCAGTCCGGTCACGCCGTCCTGCGTCGAAGCGTAGCGTGCATCGCCCAGGTTCCCGTAGAGCTCCTCGACCGCGACACGGCCGAGGATCGCGAAGACGGAGGTGATCACGAGGAAGTCCACGTACTGCTCCCAGCCGGTGTGCTGGGCGATCTGGCTGCGCGTGTGGCCGGTGAGGTCGGCCACGAAGGCCGCGGTGGCGGCGAAGAGTGTCAGGGCGAGGATGGCGAAGAACGATCGGCGCGAAAGCAGCAGTGCCCCCACCAGGATCACGCCGCCGTAGCCGATGATGGCGACGTCGTGAACGCCGAGCGGGTTCATCACGAGGATCATCGTGATCACGGTGATCAGCACGCTGCAGATCAGGGCCATCGCCGCCTCGTTGTGGCCGGCGTGCGCGAAACCCCACGCGGAGATCCCCAGGGGGGTGGCGAGCGCCAGGAGGATGGCGATGTCGCGGTGGCCCAGGAGCGCGTTGAAGGAGGTCGCGAAGAAGAGCGCCAGGGTCACCACGATGATCGCAACCCTCACGATCGCGGTCGTCGGCTGCGACGGGCGCAAATCGGATGGAACCTTCGGGGTGCTCACTTGCGACGCTTCACTTTCTGGTCCGCTTTTCGCTGGCTCCTCGGCAATTCCGAAGCGCCTTCGAAAAGGGAGGCGCCATATTCCGGCGCCTCTGAAGACACCCGGGAGCCATCAGGGAGGCAGAGCAACCCGAGTGATGCCCAAAGGTTACGGCTAGGAGCCGGGCAACCCTTATGAACGGCATCACTAACGGGGGGGTGCAGCGCTTTACAGTTGAAACCATCCCGCCAATGTAATATCGCGCCATGCAAAGACCAAACCGGCACGCGCGTGGCTTCACGCTCGTGGAGATCGCGGTGGTGTTGGTGATCGTCGGCCTGATCACGGCCGGGATTGCCGCCCTGTTCACGGCATTCCTCAAATCCACTCGCTCGCGCGTTGTCGCGGACAACGCGGCCATCGTCCAGCAGGCGTTGCAGCGTTTCGTCGAGCGTTCAGGCCGCCTGCCCTGCCCCGCCGTCGCCGCTGCGCTCACCGGAGCCGAAGACCCCGCGACGAACTCGGCGGCCACCACCTGTGCGGCGACCGTGGTCGGCGCGACCGGCATGGCACGCGGAGCAGTTCCATGGATCGCGCTGGGGCTGCCCTTGGAGCAGGTCCAGGATGCGTACGGCCGGCTCTTCACCTATCACGTGACCATGGCCGCCACGTTGACCACCCTTAACACGAGCACGGTGGGCGCGGTGATGGGCAACATGACGCTGCACTCCGGCACTCCAGTGGTGATGGGATCGCCGGCCGTGGCGGGAAGGAACCAGATTAATTCCTGCTGGATCGGCGCGGCGGCGCCTCCCGCCAACGAAAACCTTTGCAACCTGAACGCGATCGTCGTCCTGGTGAGTCACGGCGAGAATGGACTTGGCGGTGTCACCTCACAGGGCGGCGCGTTGCCCGCACCGACCGAAGCCGGCGAGCTTGAGAACACGAATGCGACCACGGCGTTCGTGAAGAGCGATCCGACCGCCACGGGATTCGACGATCAGGTGTTCGCGTGGGCGCCCGAGGATTTGCTCGAGCCGCTGCTACGGCGCGGAACCATCAAGTCCGCAACAGTCGCGTCGACCGAGATCCTGCAGCGACTCGCCCTACAAGTCTCGAACGCGATCGTCAACTCGGCAGTACCGTGCGCGCTTCCTTGCGTCGCGCCGCCCAATTCGATAGCAGTCATCCCCGCCGCCGCCCCCGTCCCCATGACCAACGACGGGTGGAACCTCAACCCCATCGTCTACTCCACGGCGCAGGGCGGACAGAACCTTTGCGGGCTGGCGGCGGGAACGGTGGCGTTCACGCTCACCTCGTTGGGTCCCGACGGCGCCACCTTCGGCCTGAACGTCGTCAACCCAAATACAAACATCTACGATGACATGGTGGTCAACGTCACGGTCGACCAGATGCGCAGCCAGATCATCACCCGATACGGGTCGTGTTGACCTAGGCGAGCAGCATCCTCTGCACATCCAGCCCCTCGGCATACGGCACGCCGATCATCCGGCCCTGCACGTGGGCGAATTCGCGGTACATCTCGGTATCGAGGCCGCGGCCGCCGAACTGGCTTGCGTGCGCCGTGATGGAGTGCATCTTGGCGTC
>JANMYH010000281.1:0-12514 GCA_031381925.1 Burkholderiales bacterium
GGCTGCCTTGCCCACATCCAATCCGGTACCCCCATCCCTATCCGCCACTGGATCGAGCTCCTCGACGAACGCATGAAATAGGAAAACCGGGGACAGACCACGTTTTCCGAGCGGCAGCCTGCTGTCGCAGCCAGCGGAAAACGTGGTCTGTCCCCGGTTTTCCTATTTCATCCGCTCGTCGAGGAGCTCGATCCAGTGGCGGACGGCGGTGGGCGTGCCGGACTGGATGTGGGCGAGGCAGCCGATGTTGGCGGTGGCGATCAGCGCGGGCCTCCCGGACTCGAGCGCGCGCACCTTGTCGCGCAGCAGTTGCTGCGAAAGCTCCGGCTGCAGGATCGAGTAGGTTCCCGCCGAGCCGCAGCACAGGTGCGCATCGTGAACGTGCGTGAGCGTGAAGCCCGCATCGGCGAGGATCGGTTCCACCACGCCGCGGATCTGGAGGCCGTGCTGCAGGCTGCAGGGCGAGTGGAAGGCGATCTTCGCGCTAGCACGGTCCTTCGTCTTCCCGGCGATCGCCGCGCGCTCCGCGAAGACCACCTGAGACACGTCCCGGGCCAGCTCCGAGATGCGCGCGGCCTTCGCCGCATAGGCCGCATCGTCGCGGAGCAGGTGCCCGTACCCGGCCACCATCGTCCCGCAACCGCTCGCGGTGATCACGATCGCCTCGGCACCCTTCTCCACGTGCGGCCACCACGCATCGATGTTCGCCTTCACGTAGGCGAGCGCATCCTGCTGATAGTTGAGATGGTGGGGCACGGCCCCGCAGCAGACCGAGCCGCGCGCCTCCACCAGCGAGATGCCGAGCCGGTCGAGCACGCGTGCCGTGGCCGCGTTGATCGAGGGCGCCATCGACGGCTGCACGCAGCCTGCCAGCACCAGCATGCGGCGCGCATGCCGCTCGGCCGGCCAGGCTCCGGCGGCGCGCGCCACGGGAATCTTTCGCCGCAGCTCCGCGGGCAGGATCGGGGCGACTAGGCGGGTGAGCGCAAGTCCCGCCGCAAAGAGCGCGCGCGACGGCAATGCCTTGGCGAGGAGCCAGCGTTTCGCCCGCGCGCCGGCGGGCCGTGGAACCTTCTGCTCGACCAGGTCGCGCCCGATGTCGACGAGCTTGCCGTACTCGACGCCCGACGGGCAGGTGGTTTCGCACGCGCGGCAGGTGAGGCAACGGTCGAGGTGCAGCTGGGTGCGTTCGGTGACGGGCGCGCCCTCGAGCATCTGCTTCATGAGGTAGATGCGCCCGCGCGGGCTGTCGAGCTCGTCGCCGAGGAGATTGTAGGTCGGGCAAGTGGCGAGGCAGAAGCCGCAGTGCACGCATTTGCGCAGGATCGAATCGGCCTCGATGCCCTGCGGCGTGTCCTTGATCCAGTCGGCGAGCTGGGTCTGCATCAGGTCGTCCCGAAGGCCTGGATGCCCTCGCGCTGCATCGCGCGCGCCACCGCCGGGCGCCGAATCATGCGCTCGTAGAACGGCCGGATGTTGCGCATCTCGTTGGCGGGCGGGTCGAGCCAGCGTCCCCAGCGTGCCATCACCATGAAGTAGATGTCGGCGGCATTGAGCTGCTCACCCGACCATTGCGGCCCCGTGAGCCGCGCATCCTCGTCGCGGAACCACGCGAGCAGTTTTTCCGAACCGTGCTCCTTCACCTTCGACTGCACACCCGCCTCGCCGGAAAAGTCGTCGGCGTGGAAATAGCGGTTGAAGACCGGGTGGATCTCGGTGGCAAGGGTGGCGATCTGCTCGAGCGTCTTCGCGCGCTGCCAGGTGCCGGGCGCGGCGAGCCAGCGCCGCTCGAGGTCGTGGCGGTCGCACAGGTACGCGACGATCGCGACGCATTCGGTGAGCACTCCGTCGGGCCCGGCGATCGCCGGCACCTTGCCCTTCGGGTTGAGCTTGCGATAGTCGTCCTTCGACTTCGGATCGACGCGCTTAAGGTCGAATGGCACGCCCAGCTCCTCCAGCAAACAGTGGACGACCAGCGAGCAGGAGCCCGGCGAGTAGTAGAGGGTGTACATGGCTAGAAGTCGTACATGCGTCCGGGATTCAGGATCCCCGCGGGGTCGAAGGCCGCCTTCAGCCGGCGGTGGATCTTGAGGAGCGCGGGCTTGAGCGGGTGGAAGACGCCGACCGACTTGTCGCCGGCGCGAAACAACGTCGCGTGGCCGCCGGCGCGCTCCACGGTCGAGCGCACCGTGAGCGCATCGAGCTCGCCGCTCACCCAGCGAAGCCCGCCGCCCCACTCGATCAGCTGCGGGTGCGCGAGGGCCATCGGCTCGGAGGTCTGCGGCACCGACAGGCGCCACAGCGGCCGGCCCGGCGCGAAGAAGGGCAGGCGGTGCTCGCGAAGCTCGCGCCAGTAACCGGCGGCCTCGTGGACCTCCTCGCCGCCCATCTTCGAGCGCGCCGCGGCCACCGCGGTCTCGGCGCCCGAGAGGCGCACGCGCAGCACGCCCTCCTGCCACGCGGTGGCGGAAAGCGGCAGCGGCTGGCCCGCCCAGTGGTTCACGTTCACGATCGCATCGGCCTCGGCGAGCTCGAAGGCGAGGGTGGTCTCGGCAGGCGGGCGCGGCAGCACCTTGAAGGAGATCTCGGTGATAACGCCGAGGGTGCCGAGCGCCCCCGCCATGAGCCGCGAGACGTCGTAGCCCGCGACGTTCTTGATGACGCGCCCGCCGAAGTTCAAGTCCTCGCCCTTGCCGTTCACGATGCGCGTGCCGAGGACGAAGTCGCGCACCGCACCCGCGTAGGGGCGCCGCGGCCCCGACAGCCCCGAGGCGACGATGCCGCCGATGGTGGCCGTGTCGCCAAAATGCGGCGGCTCGAAGGCGAGCATCTGGCGCTCGTTGGCAAGGGCGGTCTCGACCTCGGCGAGCGGCGTGCCGGCACGCACCGTCAGCACCAGCTCCTTCGGCTCGTAGGCGACGATCCCCGCGTACTCACGGACGTCGCACACCTCGCCGCGCGACTCGGCGCCGTAGAAATCCTTGCTGCCCCCGCCGCGGATGCGCAGCGGCCGCTTCCGCGCAGCCGCGTCGGCGAGCTGCTGGCAAAGGCGCATGACGAATTCGTGGGCCATGGTCAGAAGCGCGGGATCCCGGGATGCGGGAGGTTGCCGCCGTGCACGTGCGTGCCACCCCACTCGGCGCAGCGCTTGAGCGTGGGCACCGCCTTGCCGGGATTGAGGATGCCGCGCGGATCGAAGGCGGCCTTCACGTCGTGGAACGCGGCCAGCTCGGGGGCGCGAAACTGCACGCACATCTGCTTCAGCTTCTCGATGCCGACGCCGTGCTCGCCGGTAATGGTCCCGCCGACCTCCACGCAGAGCTCGAGGATGCGGCCGCCGAATTCCTCGCTGCGCTCGAGCTCGCCCGGCTTGTTGGCGTCGTAGAAGATGCACGGATGGATGTTGCCGTCGCCCGCGTGGAAGACGTTGCCCACGGTCATTGCGTACTCGCGGCCGAGCTCGACGATGCGATCGAGGACGTCGGGCAGGCAGCGCCGCGGGATGGTGCCGTCGATGGTGTAGAAATCGGGAAGGATCGTCGCCAGCGCCGTGAAGGCGCCCTTGCGCGACTTCCACAGCCGCGCGCGCTCCGCCTCGTCGGCGGCGACCCGGACTTCGGTGGCACCGCAGCGCGCGAGCAACGCCTGGACGCTGTCCAGGGCCGCGCCGGCTTCCTCGACACCGCCGTCGACCTCGACCAGCAGCAGCGCCTCGGCGTCGCGCGGGAAGCCCAAGGCCATGAATCGCTCGCACGCCTCGATCACGATGCGGTCCATCATTTCCAGCGCGGCCGGGATGATTCCCGCGCCGATGATCTCGCTCACCGCCTCCGCCGCCTGGCGCACACTCGGAAATGCGGCGAGCAGCGTCTCGGTGCGCTCGGGAAGCGGGACCAGGCGCGTGGTGATGCGCGTGATCACGCCGAGGTTGCCCTCGCTGCCGGTCAGCAGGGCGAGCAGGTCGTAGCCCGCGCAGTCGAGCGCGGCGCTCCCGGCCTCGATCACGTCGGCATCCGCGTCGACCGCGCGCACCGCCAGGATGTTGTGGAGGGTCAGGCCGTACTTGAGGCAGTGCACGCCGCCCGCGTTCTCGGCCACGTTGCCGCCGATCGAGCAGATCGACTGGCTCGACGGATCGGGCGCGTAGAAAAGGCCGAGGGGCGCGGCGACCTCGGAGACGAGCAGGTTGCGCACGCCCGGCTCGACGACGGCAATACGGGCGAGGCCGTCGATCTCCAGCACGCGGCGCATCTTGGAGAGCACCAGCAGCACGCCGTCCGGATGCGGGATCGCGCCGCCCGAGATGCCGGTGCCGGCGCCGCGCGACACCAGGGGCACACCGTGCCGCCCGCAAGCGCGCACCACCGCGCGCACCTGTTCCTCGCTCTCGGGCAGCACGGCGAGCATCGGCGTCTCGCGGTGGGAGATGTACGCGTCGGTCTCGAAGGGCTTGAGGCCCTCGACGTCCGAGATGACGGTGAGCGGGGGACGGATGCCATGGAGGGCAGAGAGGATCTGCGCGCGGACATCTACCGCCGGAACCGCAGCCATCAAAACCTCGGGAGGTCCGGGTGGGGGAGCGCGCCGCCCTTCACCCGCATCGCGCCGTACTCGGCGCAGCGATGCAGCGTGGGCACCATCTTGCCGGGATTCAACAGGCCCTCGGGATCGAACGCGGCCTTGAGCGCGTGGAACTGGGCGAGCTCGGCGGGCGCGAACTGGCTGCACATCTGGTTGATCTTCTCGATGCCGACACCGTGCTCGCCCGTGATCGTGCCGCCCATCTCGATGCACAGCTCGAGCAGGTCCGCGGCGAAGGATTCGGTGCGCTCGAGCTCGCCGGGAATGTTGGCGTCGTAGAGGATCAGCGGATGCAGGTTGCCGTCGCCGGCGTGGAAGACATTGGCGCAGCGAAGCTGGTACTTGTCCGAGAGCTCGCCGGTGCGCCTCAGCACGTGCGCCAAAGCCCCTCGCGGGATCGAGCCGTCGATGCAATAGTAATCGGGCGAGATGCGGCCCACCGCGGGGAAGGCCGCCTTGCGACCCGACCAGAAGCGCAGCCGCTCGGCCTCGCTCTGCGACACGCGGATGTCGGTCGCGCCGCTTGCGCGCATCACCTCGCTCATCCTGGCGACCTCGTGGGCCACTTCCTCGCGCGAGCCGTCGGATTCGGCGAGCAGGATCGCCTCGGCGTCGAGGTCGTAGCCCGCGTGGACGAAGCCCTCGACCGCGCGCGTGGCGAGCTTGTCCATCATCTCGAGGCCTGCGGGCACGATGCCCGCGCCGATCACGCTGGCGACCGCGTCGCCCGCGCTCTCCACGTCGGCGAAGGACGCCATGATCACCTGCGCCGTCTCGGGTTTGGGCAGCAGCTTGACGGTGGCTTCGAGCGTGATTGCGAGCAGGCCTTCGGAGCCGTGCACCAACGCGAGCAGGTCGTAACCCGCCGCATCGAGCCCCTCGGAGCCGAGGTCGAGCAGGTCGCCCTCGATGGTGATCGCACGCACGCGCGCGACGTTGTGGACGGTGAGGCCGTACTTGAGGCAGTGCACGCCGCCGGAATTCTCGGCGATGTTGCCGCCGATGGAGCACGCGATCTGGCTCGAGGGATCGGGCGCGTAGTAGAGGCCGAGCGGTGCGACGTGCTGCGAAATGCGCAGGTTCGTTACGCCCGGCTGCACGCGCGCCTGGCGCGCGGCGGGATCGACCGCGACCACCCGGTTGAACTTGGCGAGCGAGAGCAGGATGCCGTCGGCGAGCGGGAGTGCCCCGCCGGACAGGCCCGTGCCGGAACCCCGCGCCACCACCGGTGTCTTCGTCTCTCTCGCCACTCGCAGCACCGCGGCCACCTGGCGCTCATCGGCAGGCAGCGTTGCGACGAGCGGCGTCTCGCGGTAGGCCGACAGGCCGTCGCATTCGTAGGGCTTCAGGGCCTCGCGCTCGACCAGGATCGACTGCGCCGGCAACTCGGCCGCAAGCCGGCCGGAAATGTCCGCCTGCCGGGCCTGGCTCGATTCGGTGGAAGCTTCGCGTACGGCGCTCATGGTGCAATGATAACCGCATGGAACCGACCCTCTATTACGTGCTGGCCACCGTCCTGGTGATCGTCGGGCTCGCCGGCACGGTGATGCCGGTGATCCCCGGCGCACTCCTCGTATTCGCGGGACTCTTCGTCGCCGCCTGGGCCGACGGCTTCGCGCGCGTGGGGACGGTCGCGCTGGCGGTCATCGGCGCGCTCGGAGTGCTGTCGTTCGCCGCCGATTTCGTGGCGTCCATGCTCGGCGCCAAGCGCGTGGGGGCGAGCCCGCAGGCCCTCGTCGGCGCGGCACTCGGCGGCGGCATCGGGCTCTTCTTCGGGGTGGGCGGCATGATCGTGGGGCCCTTCATCGGCGCCGTTGGCGGCGAGCTCCTCGCCCGCGGCCGCCTCGCGCAGGCGGGCAAGGTGGGCCTGGGCACCTGGCTCGGCCTCCTCGCCGCCGCGGTGCTCAAGGTGATCATCGCCTTCATGATGATCGCGACGTTCCTGGCGTTCTACATCCTGAATGGGAAGTAGGGACCCTCTCAGATAGCAAACCCTCTCCCCAACCCTCTCCCAGGGGAGAGGGAGTGATTTCACGACATCACGGCGAGTTGCTGGTTGGCTTTCTCGAGGCGCTCGACGAGCGTATTGAGAAAGCGCTCGTCGAAGAGGCGCCGGCAGGAAAGCGAGGCGGCGCGCAGGTCCTCGGCGCGGATCTTGATCACGATGCAGTCGGAGGTCGCGGTGACCGTGGCCGAGCGGTGCGGCGCGTCCTTGTGGGCGAGGTACGACATCTCGCCGAAGCAGTCGCCGGCGGTCAATACCGAGAGCTTCTTCTTGCCGACGGTGACGGTGACGTAGCCGCCCGCGAGGACGAAGAACGAGTCGCCCTTGTCGCGCTCCTTGATGAGCGCGGTGTCGGGCTTGAACTTGGCCCACTTCGAGATCTTGAGCACTTCCCACAGCTCATTCTCGGGGAAGTCGCGGAAGAACGGCAGCGTGCGCATCAGCTGGAAGCGTTCGGTGTCGGACTGGTCGCGCTTCTCCTCGGACTTCTGGTCCTTCTTCCAGGTCTCGGCGAGCGCCTCTCCCATCTCCTCCCACGTCGCATAGCGCTCGGCGGCATCCTTCGCGAGCGCCTTCATCACGATGGCGTCGAGCTCGGGCGAGAGCGAGTCGCAATGCACGCTGGGCGGATCGGGATCGGTGTTCACGATCTGGTAGATCACGCTCATGGTGTTCGCGCCGGAAAACGGCAGGCGCGCCGTGAGCATGTAGTACATCACCACGCCGAGCGCATAGATGTCGGTGAGGTGCGAGGCCTGGGCGGTGCCGGTGACGAGCTCGGGCGCCATGTACGCGGGCGATCCCACGTTGGTGATGACGGTGCGGTCCGAGACCTTGTTGATCGACGCACCGAAGTCGGCGATCTTGATCTCGGTACCGTCCTTGTGGAGGATGTTGCCGGGCTTGATGTCGCGGTGCGTGAGGCCGAGCGTCTGCGCGAAGGCGAGCGCGCGCACGCACTTGAAGATGATCTCGGCGACTTCCTTGGGCTCGAGCAGCGACTCGGGCGTGCAGAACTTCTCGAGCGTGCCGCCCTCGACATACTCCATCACGATGTAGCTGAAGTCCCCCTCGACCACCGCGTCGAAGATCTGCACGATGTGCGGGTGGTGCAGCTTGCCGGCGAGCGCCGCCTCGTTCAGGAACATGCTCTTGTAGAAGGCACCGTCCTCGCTGTTCTTGAGCGCCTCCGGGAAAATCAGCTTGATCGCCACCTGGCGCTTGCCGAACGCATCGTCGGCGAGGTAGACCTTGCCGGTCGCGCCCTTGCCGAGCTCGCCGACGATCTGGTACTTGCCGATCGACTGGCGCGAGGCGTTCTTGGTAGCGCTCATACGCAGCGCCCTCCGTCCACCTCGAGGCACGCCCCGGTGATGAACGACGCCTCGTCGGAGGCGAGGAAGAGCGCGGCCTGCGCGATGTCGAGCGGCTGCGACAGGCGCCCCATGGGAATGGCGGAAGTGAATTTCTTGCGATTCTCGGGAGTGTCGGGCATGCCCATGAACATCTCCAGCAGTCCGGTTTCCCCGATCACGGGGTTCACGACGTTCACGCGGATCTTCTCCGGGCCGAGCTCGGCCGCCATCGAGCGCGAGGTCACGATCGCCGCGCCCTTCGAGCCGTTGTACCAGGTAAGCCCCGGGCGTGGGCGCACGCCCGCGGTCGAGGCGATGTTCACGAAGCAGCCGCCGCCCGTCTTGCGAAACTGCGGCACGGCGTGGCGTGCGGTGAGGTACAGCGACTTCACGTTCACCGCGTAGATGCGGTCGAACTCGCTCTCGTCGACCTCGAGCATCGGGCGGTTGCGGTGGGTGGTGCCGGCGTTGTTCACGACGATGTCGAGGCGGCCGAAGCGTTCGACGGTGGAGCGCACCATGCGCTCCACATCCGCATCGCACGAGACGTCGCCGACCTCCACCGACGCCTCGCCGCCGGCGGCGCGGATCTCGTCTGCCACGCGGCGCGCGGCACTCTCGACCACGTCGTTCACCGCCACCCTTGCGCCCTCCTCGGCGTAGCGTTTCGCGATGGCCTCGCCGAATCCCGAGCCCGCACCCGTCACGATCGCCACTTTGTTCTTGAGCCTCATATCTCGTTTGTCATCCCCGCGCAGGCGGGGATCCAATTGGGCCCCCGCCTGCGCGGGGGCGACAAATCAGCCATGTTTGATCGCAATCGTTTTCAGCGTGGTGAAGCTCAGCAGTCCCGCCAGCCCCTTCTCGCGGCCGTGGCCGCTTTTCTTCACGCCGCCGAACGGCAGCTCCACACCGCCGCCCGCGCCGTAGTCGTTGATGAACACCTGGCCGGTGTGCAGTGCGCGCGCAAGCCGCATCTGGCGCCCGCCGTCCTTCGTCCACACGCCCGCGACCAGCCCATAGGGCGTGGCGTTGGCGAGCGCGATCGCCTCGGCTTCGGTATCGAAGGCCATCGCCACCAGCACCGGGCCAAAAACCTCCTCCTGCGCGAGCGGATGCATCGGCGGAACATCCGCGAGCAGGATCGGCGCGTGGTAGAAGCCGCCCTTGGGCGCACTTGCAGCCACCGTCCCGCGAGCGACAAAGCGCAGGCCGTCGGCCTCGGCGCGGCCGATGAGCGCGCTCACGCGTGCGTGCTGGCGCGCGTTAACCAGCGGCCCCACCGGGTAGTCGCGATCGCCCGGCCCGCATTCGAGGGCCTTGAAACGCTCGGCCACCTTGGCGAGCACGATCTCGTAGGCGATGCGCTCGACCAGCAGGCGGCTGCCGGCGGAACACGTCTGGCCGGCGTTCTGCACGATGGCGTTGACGATCACCGGCACCGCGGCCTCGAGGTCGGCGTCGGCGAACACGATCTGCGGCGACTTGCCGCCGAGCTCGAGGGTCACCGGGCAATGGTGCCCGGCCGCGGCCTGCGCGACCGAGGTTCCGGTCGCCGGCGAGCCGGTGAAGGAAATGTGGTCGATGCCGGGATGGGCGGAGAGCGCCGCGCCAGCCTCGTTGCCGAGCCCCGTCACCACGTTGAGCGCGCCGGGCGGCAAGCCCGCTTCGGCGGCGAGGTGCGCGATCTCGAGCAACGCGAGGCTCGCGTCCTCCGGCGGCTTCAGCACGCAGGCGTTGCCCGCGGCGAGCGACGCGCCGACGCTTCGCCCGAAGATCTGCGTCGGATAATTCCACGGCACGATGTGGCCCGTGACCCCGAAGGGGACGCGCATCGCCATCACGGTGTATTCCGAGGGGTACGGCAGCACCTCGCCCGCGATCTTGTCGCAGGCGCCGCCGTAGAACTCGAAGTAGCGGGCGCAGGCGGCAATGTCGCGGCGCGATTGCGCGAGCGGCTTGCCGACGTCGCGCGACTCGATCTTCGCGAGGCGTTCGGACTCGACCGAGATCAGCTGCGACAGGCGCGTCAACAGGCGTCCGCGATCGACGGGTGCCAGCGCCCCCCAGGGGCCCTCGAATGCGGCCCGCGCGGCGCGCACCGCCGCGTCGATATCCTCAGGCCCGCCGCGCGCGATCTCGGCGAACACCTCGCCGGTCGCGGGATCGACCACGGGCAGGGTCCGGCCGCCAGCCGAGCGCACCCAGGCGTTGCCGATGAAGTGGCAGGCGAGGGTCTGGGCGGTGAGGGGGAGGTCGCCGGCTTTGTTCATGGCGACCAATTATCGCCGATTCTAAAACAGCCCGGTGATCTTCCCGTCGTCGGTCACGTCGATCGACACGGCCGAGGGCACCTTGGGGAGCCCCGGCATGGTCATGATGTCGCCGCAGACCATCACCACGAACTCCGCCCCCGCGGCGAGCCGCACCTCGCGGATGTTCACCACGTGGCCCGAGGGGGCGCCGCGCAGCTGGGGATCGGTCGAAAACGAGTACTGGGTCTTCGCCACGCAGACGGGGTAGTGGCCGTAGCCCGACTCCTGCAGCTTCTTGATCTGGGTTCGCACCTTGGAGTCGGCGGTGATGTCGGAGGCGCCGTAGATCTTGGTGGCGATCGCCTTCATCTTGTCCCACAGGGGCAGCGACTCCTCGTAGACGAACTTGAAGCTGTTGGGCTCCTCGCAGAGGCGCACGACCTCCTTGGCGACCTCCACCGCGCCCTTGCCGCCCTCGGCCCAGTGGCGCGCGAGGATCACCTTGGCGCCGTGGTGCGCCATCTTGTCCTGCAGCATCTTCACTTCGGCGTCGGTGTCCTCGGTTCGATGGTTGATCGCGACCACGCACGGGAGCCCATAGTTGTTGCGGATATTGTTCACGTGGCGCTCGATGTTGGTGATCCCCTTGGCAAGCGCCTCGAGGTTCTCCTTCCCGAGCTCCTTCACCTCGATGCCGCCGTGGTACTTGAGGGCGCGGATCGTCGCAACGAGCACCACCGCCGCGGGCTTCAACCCGGCCTTGCGGCATTTGATGTCGACGAATTTCTCGGCGCCCAGGTCGGCGCCGAAGCCCGCCTCGGTCACCACGTAGTCGCCGAGTTTCAGCGCGGTCTGCGTCGCCAGCACCGAGTTGCAGCCGTGGGCGATATTGGCGAAGGGGCCGCCGTGGATGAACGCCGGCGAATGCTCGAGCGTCTGCACCAGGTTTGGCGCGAGCGCGTCCTTGAGGAGTGCGGCCATCGCGCCGTGGGTCTTCAGGTCCTTGGCGAGGATCGGTTTCTGGTCCTTGGTGTAGCCGCAGACGATCTTTCCGAGGCGCTCCTTCAGGTCCTTCAGCGACGTCGACAGGCAGAAGATCGCCATCACCTCGGAGGCCACGACGATGTCGAAGCCGTCCTCGCGCGGAAAGCCGTTCGCCGGGCCCCCGAGGGCCACGGTGATCTGGCGCAACGCCCGGTCGTTCATGTCGAGCACGCGCTTCCACGCGATGCGGCGCACGTCGAAGCCGAGCTCGTTGCCGTGGTTGATGTGGTTGTCGATCATCGCCGCGAGGAGATTGTTGGCGAGCTGGATCGCGCCGAAGTCGCCGGTGAAGTGCAGGTTGATGTCCTCCATCGGGACGACCTGCGCGTAGCCCCCGCCCGCGGCCCCGCCCTTCATGCCGAACACCGGGCCCAGCGAGGGCTCGCGCAGGCAAATGATCGCCTTCTTGCCGATGTGGTTCAGCGCATCGCCCAGGCCCACGGTGGTGGTGGTCTTGCCCTCCCCCGCCGGCGTGGGACTGATGGCGGTGACCAGGACTAGCTTGCCGTCCTTCCTCTTGGAGAGCGATTCGCAGTACTGGAGCGAGACCTTCGCCTTGTAGCGCCCGTAGGCTTCCAGCGCCTCGTCGGGGATGCCGAGCTTCTTGGCCACGTCGACAACAGGGTTCATCTTCGCCTTCTGGGCGATATCGATATCGGAGAGCATGGGGATCCTTCGAAGGGTGGCTTTGCCTGGAGTAGCCGGGAGTATAGGAACAGGCCAAAATGCCCCACCTTGACCCCTGTCAATTCCGCCATGCATCCCCACGAGGCCCGGATCCGCGAGTTCTATGCCGCCTTCGCCCGCAAGGACGCCGAGGGCATGGCGCGGTGCTACCACCCGGATGTGTTCTTCTCGGACACGGTATTCCCCTCGCTGCGGGGGGCGGAAGCCGGCGACATGTGGCGGATGCTGCTGGCGCGGGCCACGGACCTGGAAGTCACACTCGACGAAGCCGCGGGAAATGCGGAGGGTGGCCACGCGAAATGGACGGCGCGCTACACCTTCAGCAAGACCGGCCGAAAGGTCGTGAACCGGATCGCGGCGCTCTTCGCCTTTCGCGACGGGCTGATCGTGCGGCACCACGACAGCTTTCCGTTCTGGCCGTGGGCGGCCCAGGCCCTGGGGCTGGCGGGAAAGCTGCTGGGGTGGCTACCCCCGCTCAAATGGAAAGTGCGCAAGCAAGCGGCCAAGGGCCTGGAGCAGTTCAGGGAGAGCCGGCGGGCGACTTAGGCGGCGGGACCCACCGGCCGCTCCGCGGGTCCATTCCCGAC
>JANMYH010000294.1:0-1928 GCA_031381925.1 Burkholderiales bacterium
GAAGCCGATGAAGCCGATCGCCGCGGGCGCGGTCGAGCGCGCGGGTCGCTGGGCCAACGAGGACACGCTGCGGCTGCTCGAGGCGGCGGGCATGGATTCCTCCGAGGCGGGTCTCGCGACGCCGATCCTGCTGCGCGAACCGATGGCTCCCCACATTGCGGCGCGGCGCGAGGGGCGTCGAATCACGCTGCAGCCCGTCACCGACGCCCTGTCGAAGCTCGCAGAGTCGGGAGAGTTCCTGGTGGTGGAGGGCGTGGGCGGCTTTTGCGTGCCGCTGGACGAAGGCCTCGACACCGTCGACCTGGCGCGCGCCATCGGCCTGCCGGTGGTCATGGTCGTCGGCCTGAGGCTCGGATGCCTCAACCACGCGCTGCTCACCGCCCAAGCCATCGCCGCAGCGGGGCTCGAGCTCGCGGGGTGGATCGCCAACGCGATCGACCCAACAATGGCCGCCGCCGCCGAGAATGTCGCCGCGCTCGAATCGCGGCTCGCGGCTCCGCTTTTGGGGCGCCTGGCGCACGCGGCCGAACCCGACCCTCGCGCGCTGGCCGCCGCGATCGACGTGACCTCGCTACTGGGTAAACGCAGCGCTCAATAACGCAACGCCATGGGCGCCGCGACGGCGCGCCTCGGGCAGGTCCCGGCGCGCGAGGCCTCCGATGGCATAAATCGGCATCGCACGATCTCGCGCAAGCGCTTCGAACCGGTCCCACCCGAGCGCGGTCGCCCCGGGATGCGATGGGGTCGGATTCACCGCGCCCAGGACCGCATAGTCGAGCGCGAGCGCGCCGGCGTGGTCGAGCTCCGCGCCATCGTGGCAGGACGCGCCCACGAGCATTCCCGGGGGCCGCTCCCGCGCGGCCATCAGAGCCTTCGAGGAGAGGTGCACGCCGTCGCATTGCGGGAAGGTGCCGCAGTCGCTATTCACCACGAGGGGTGAACCGAACGGCCGCGCTCGGGTAAGTGCCCGCGACAGCAGGTGCTGCAGCTTCATCCGGTCCATGGACTTCTCGCGGATCTGCACGAGCATCCTTTCGTCCAGGGTCCGCGCGGCGAGATCGCCGATCCAGGAGTCGATCCCGCGCGCGGTCGCGTCCGAGACGATCATCACCGCCGGCAACGCGAGCGCTGAGAGGACCGGCGCGTTGGCCGGGAGCATCGGGCTCACGTCCGGCGCTCCGGTGCGCTGCCAGCGGATGGCCTGGTCCTCGAGGGGTTGCGGCTCGCCCTCCCAGGAAGTCACGCGCCAGAAGTGGAGTCGAACCGTCGCGTGCGTGTACACATACATGCGGGTGATCCAAGGCGTGGCTGCGGTGACGACGATCCCGAGCTCTTCCTTCAGCTCGCGCACCAGCGCGGCGCGCGGATCCTCTCCCGCCTCGATCTTGCCCCCGGGGAATTCCCAGTAGCCGGGATAGGGCTTTCCCGCAGGGCGCTGGGCCAGCAGGAATTCGCCGGGCCGTTCGATCACAGCCGCGGCCACTTCGGTCGGCTGGGTCATCCGCGCTTACCCGCGCTTATCCGCGGACGAATTGCTTTTCCTCCCGACCCAGTCGCGCGCGAACTGCCATGCGACCCGCCCGCTGCGGAAACCGCGCTCCAGCGCCCACAACAATGCGGCCTTGCGCGACTCGTCGGTGGCCTTGCCGCCGAGGCGCGCGACCCAATGGTCGGCGATGTCGAGGTACTGGTCCTGGTCGAACGGGTAGAACGACAGCCACAGGCCGAAGCGCTCCGAAAGCGAGATCTTCTCCTCGGTGGTTTCGCCCGGGTGGATTTCGCCGTCCACGTGCCGGGCCTCGAGGTTCTCGTCCATGAACTCGGGCATCAGGTGGCGGCGGTTCGAGGTGGCGTAGATCAGGACATTCTCGGCGGAGCCCGCGATCGAGCCGTCGAGGGCGACTTTCAGCGACTTGTAGCCCGCATCG
>JANMYH010000439.1:0-3628 GCA_031381925.1 Burkholderiales bacterium
CGATGACCTCGGCGCCCCACTGCTCCTCGGCATCGTCGGGCATGTCGGGGTGCGCACGCGCCTCCGTGATTTCGAGCAGCCGGCGGATCGCCGGCTCGTCGTGAGCCTGGCCTTCAAAATCCCGAAGCCGGACAGCCCCACTCAGCAACGCCCGCGCCGTCACGTACTGGACGCTGAACTTCGCCTCGATCGAGGTCTTCGGATGCGGGGTGTTGGTATGGCGCAATCGCCGCGTGTGCGGCAGGATTTCGAGCCTCGCCACATCGTCGGCCTTGATGCCTTCCTCGCGCACGAGGTCGAGCATCATCGTGATGGCCGAATGCGTGCTGCCGCAGCAGGGAAACTGCTTGAGGCCGATGGTCTTCGCCTCGATCTCGAGCGGCTCGGCCCAGTTCGCGAGGAGCTTCTCGGCGTCGAACGTGCCCGGCCCGTTGAAGACGTTCAGGAATCCCTGGTGGTGCTCGAGGACCGAGGCGTTCGCGTCGAAGCCGCGCTCGGCGAGCAGCGCCGCGAGCAGCCCGTTGCGGCAGCACTGCCCGACATGGAGCGGCTTCGTCATGGTGCCGAAATTGGCCTTGATCCCGGCGGCGAGCGACGCCGCGATGGCCAGCGCCATCGTCGTCTTCCCCGTGTCGAGCCGCAGGAGGTGGCAGATCGCCGCTGCCGCCCCGAAAGTTCCGAGGGTCGACGTCGGATGCCAGCCTTTGTCGTAATGATGGAAGTGGACCGCGCGCGCGAACCGGATCTCGGTCTCCACGCCCACGATGTAGGCGAGGAGGACCTGCTCGCCCGAGAGCTTGCGCTCCTCCGCCAGGGCAAGCAGCGGGGCGACCAGCGGAACCGATGGGTGGCCTCCGAAGACGCTGCTGAAGTCGTCGTAGTCGTGGGCATGGGAGGCCACACCATTCACCAGGCTCGCGTCGAGCGCGCTCGTACGTCGATCGGTACCGAAGATGAGCGACTGGCCGGGTGCGTCGGCGACGCCGGGCGTCGCGAGGACGATCTGCGTGGCTTCCTCGGGCATTCCCGCCAGCGTCACGCCGACCGTGTCGATGAAGCAGGTCCGAGCCTGCTCCCGGGCGGCCTTCGTGACTTGCTTCCCGTCGAAGGCGCAGATCTTCGCCGCGAGCCGAGCCGCAAGGGGTGCCTCGTGCGACGCTTCGGTAGCGGTCATTGAGTCCTCCTCGAGCGAACTGGTACTGTGCCTTGGCTTGTCATGCCTGTAAACGACACCGTGATCCTCGCCCTCAAGATCGACGTCGACACTTTTCGCGGAACGCGCGAGGGAGTTCCGCGCCTGGTCGAAATGCTCCAGCGGCACGGTGCCGGTGCCACGTTCCTCTTCAGCCTGGGTCCCGACCACACCGGCCGCGCCATCAAGCGCGCCTTGCGCCCCGGCTTCATGCAGAAAGTCGGGCGCACCTCCGTACTGTCGCATTACGGGATCCGCACCCTTCTCTACGGCACGCTGCTCCCCGGACCCGACATCGGGCGGCGCTGCGCCGCCGAGATGCGCGGAGTGCGCGACGCCGGCTTCGAGGTCGGAATCCATACGTGGGACCACGTGAAGTGGCAGGACGGCGTCGCGGAAGCCGACGCCCAATGGACCGCGCGCCAGATGGAGCTTGCGGGGGAGCGCTTCCGGGAGGTATTTGGCGAGGCGCCGGATGTGCACGGCGCCGCGGGCTGGCAGATGAACGTCCACGCCTACCGCGCCACGCAGGCGCTCGGCTTCCGCTACGCCTCGGACACGCGCGGCACCCACCCCTTCATCCCGGTGGTGCGCGCGGAGATCGTCGCGTGCCCGCAGTTCCCGACCACGCTTCCCACCCTCGACGAGTTGATCGGGCTCGATGGCGTGACCGAGGAAAACGTGGCGGAAAAGCTGCTCGAGCGGACGTTACCCTCTCCCCGCCCCTCGCCCACGCCACGTTCCACTCCCTGGGCTCCCGGGGGAGAGGGAGAACATGGCGAGCACGTCTTCACGCTGCACGCCGAGCTCGAGGGGATGAAGCTCGCCCCGGTGCTCGAGCGGCTGCTCGAGGGTTGGAAGGCCCAGGGCTACCAGCTGGTGGCCCTGCGCAGCCTGGTGGCCGAGCACGTGGGCTCGCTCCCGCTCCACACCGTCGTGGATGCCCCCTTCCCGGGCCGCGCCGGCACGCTTGCCTGCCAGGGCCCGGCCTTCCTGGCCGGATCACCGGCCCGATTTGAAGGAGTTTGAGAAGTCCTGCCCACAAGGGCTTGCGTTTTCTAAAGTTTTTGTTCACCATGGGTTGTGCCTATGCGCTTCATGAGCCGTAACGGCTAGAGACCGGATGAACGATCGAGCAGCCCTGCCCGATTTCGAGCTTCCCGCCACCGGCACCCAGCGTTTCCAGCTTTCGGCCTTCAAGGGCCACCCCTTCGTCGTCTACTTCTACCCGCGCGACGACACCCCCGGCTGCACGGTCGAGGGGGCGCAGTTCCGTGACCTCCACGACGCGTTCCTCGAGGCCAAGGTGGCGGTCTTTGGCGTTTCGCGCGACCCGCTCGCATCCCACGAGAAATTCAAGAAGAAGATGGGGTTCCCGTTCGAGCTGCTGTCGGACCCCGACGAGAAGGCTTGCTCCCTCTTCGGCGTGATGAAGATGAAGAACATGTACGGCCGCCAGGTTCGCGGAGTCGAGCGCAGCACTTTCGTGATCGACCGGGACGGGCGCATCGCGCGCGAGTGGCGCGGCGTGAAAGTCCCGGGTCACGCCCAGGAAGTGCTCGACTACGTGAAGTCCGCCCGACTCTAGACCCCCTTCCCAACGACCCAGCACCCACTGATGCCCAACGATCCCCTGAGAGACTCCTCGCGGCAGAATGCCGAGGAGACGTCCGAATCCGTGCCATCGGAGGCCCCCATGCAGCGTAGACGTGAACGCGAAGCCCCCGCGCGCCACACCAAGGCGGCCGTGGCCAAGCTCTTCGTGCTCGACACCAACGTCCTGATGCACGACCCCACGAGCCTCTTCCGCTTCGAGGAGCACGACGTGTTCCTGCCGATGGTGGTCCTGGAGGAGCTCGACGACCACAAGAAGGGGATGAGCGAGGTTTCGCGCAACGCCCGCCAGGCGAGCCGCTTCCTGGACGAGATCGTCTCCCAGGGCGGCCCGATCGAGAAGGGCTACCCCCTCAAGGTGAAGAGCACCGGAAGCGAAGCCGGCGGCTGCCTCTTCCTGCAGACGCACTCGGTGAACGTCGAGATCCCCGACTCCGTCGCCTCGAAGAAGGCCGACAACGTGATCCTCGGGGTCGCGATCCACCTCCGGCAGAAATACCCCAAGCGCGAAGTGGTGCTGGTGTCCAAGGACATCAACATGCGCATCAAGGCGCATGCCGTCGGCATCGCCGCCGAGGACTACTTCAACGACAAGGTCCTCGAGGACACCGACCTCCTCTACACCGGAATCATGCAGCTGCCGCAGGATTTCTGGGAGCGGCACGGCAAGGACATGGAGAGCTGGCAGGAGCATGGCCGCACGCTCTACCGGATCCGCGGGCCGCTGGTGACCGCAATGCTGATCAACATGTTCGTCTATCACGAGGGCGACAAGCCGTTCCTCGCCTTCGTGAAGGAGCTGCGCGGCAAGACCGCGGTGCT
>JANMYH010000327.1:0-3591 GCA_031381925.1 Burkholderiales bacterium
CGCGCGTGAAGTCTCTCTCCGATCTGCCCACCGTCGACGAGTCGGGCCTCAAGGGCTTCGAGGTCGCGGTGTGGCACGGGCTGTGGGCCCCGACGGGCACGCCGAAGGCCGCCGTCGACAAGCTGAGCAACGCCCTCAAGATCGCGCTGAAGGATCCCTCCGTCGTATCGAAGTTCGCCGAGCTCGGCACGGAGCCCGTGGCGGACAATCGGGCCACACCCGAGGTGCTGCGTTCGCACCTGAAGGCCGAGATCGACAAGTGGGCCCCGATCATCAAGAAGGCCGGCGTTTACGCGGACTGACCCCCAAAAAAATGCCCCTCCCGTTTCGGGGAGGGGCAAACCGCTCTCGGAGGAGAAACGTCGGCACGAAGCCGACGTTTTTAGCTTTAGCAGCAAGCGTGCCAAGCCGCGTGCGCACGGGGAATCAAAGACTTGGCCGCGATCCCCAGCGTGGCTACCGCGCGGGCAAGTGCGCCGCGCACCAACCTAGCGCGGACGCTTGCCCCGTATCGGCGCGAAGAACGCTTCGGTCTTGAGGCGCTCTTCCTCGATGTCCGCGCCGGGAGCGAACGCGGGTCCGAGGCGCACGCAGCGCGCCTTGTAGTCGAGGGAAGCGAGCAGCACCGGCACGCCGGCACCACGCGCGATGCGCAGGAACCCCGACTTGAACTGCACCACGCGGCTGCGGGTTCCTTCCGGGGCGATCACGAGGATGCGCCGCTCCATGTGCTTGAAAGCATCGATGGAATCGGCCACCACGCCCTGCGGGCTGGCACGGTCGATCGGAATTCCGCCCATCCACCGAAGGAGCGGGTCGAGAGGACCGCGGAACAGGGTGTGCTTGCCGATGAAGGCGAGCCGCAGGTCGAGCGCGAACATCGCCGCGGCGCCGACCACGAAATCCCAGTTCGACGTGTGCGGGGCCACCGCGATCACGAACTTGGGAAGGTTGGGGGCCTCGCCCTCGACGCGCCAGCCCATCAGGCGCAGAACCCCGCGGCCCACGGCGCGCATCACCGGACTGTCCCGGCGTGGAACCGCGCTGCCCAGGATCGGGAACGCGCTCAAGCGAAGAGCGCGGCGATCGCCTTCAAATCGACGTTGCCGCCGGAAAGGATGATTCCGACGCGCCGGTCGCGCACGTCGGTCGTTGCCTTGAGCACGCCCGCGGTGGCGAGCGCCCCGGTGGGCTCGACCACGAGCTTCATGCGCTCCCAGAGGAAGCGCATCGCCTCGATCAGCTCCGCGTCGGTGACGGTGATGATGTCGTGCACGTGGCGCAACACGAGTGGGAAGGTAATCGCGCCGAGCGCTTCGGTGCGCGCGCCATCGGCGATCGTCTTCGGGGTGTCGATGGTGACCAGCGTGCGGCTGCGGAAGGATTGCGCCCCGTCGTCACCGGCCTCGGGCTCCACGCCGATGACCTTCGTTCCCGGCGAAAGGTGCTGCGCGGCGATTGCGCAGCCCGAGAGCAGGCCCGCGCCCCCGCAGCATACGAACAGGTAATCGAGCGCCCCTACGTCCTCGAGGAGTTCCTTGGCCGCGGTCCCCTGTCCTGCGATCACCGCGGGGTGGTCGAACGGCGGCACCAGGGTCGCACCCCTTTTCGCGGTGATGTCCTGGGCGATCTTCTGGCGGCTCTCGCCGCGCGCGCGGTCGTAGAAGACCACCTCGGCACCGTAGCCGCGCGTCGCCGCGACCTTCACGGCCGGTGCGTCGGCGGGCATCACGATGGTCGCGGGCACCCCGAGCAGCCGGCCGGCGAGCGCCACGGCTTGCGCGTGATTGCCCGAGGAGAACGCCACGACGCCCCGCGCGCGGGCCTCGGGCTCGAGGCTCGCGAGCGCGTTATAGGCGCCGCGAAACTTGAACGCGCCCATGCGCTGCAGGTTTTCGCACTTGAAAAAGGCCTCACAGCCGGCCAGCGCGTCGAATTGCGTCGATGTCGCGACCGGCGTGCGATGGGCGACGCCCTCGAGGCGCGCCGCGGCGGCTTCGATGTCCGCGTAGACGACCAGCAGCGGGGCGGTGGCCGCGTCGTTCACTCGAGCGTGATGGTGTCGTTGAAGGAGACCGTGAGATCCGTGCCCCCGAGCGTGAGCGTCATCTTCGCGGGCAGTTCCTCGTGCCCCTTGAGCTTGCCCGCCTTGATGGCGGCCTCCACGGCGGCCTCGATCTCGCGCTGCGAGTGCACCCCCACGTGCTTCAGGAACTTGCGGATGCTCATGTTGAACGCGTCCTGGTTCATGGCGCCCCTCTCACGCCGCGGTCGTCGAAATGCAGACGAGCGCGTCCTTGAGGGTGTCTTCGGAGAGCGCGTTCACGCTCTCGGCGAGGATCTCGGCCTCGGTGGCCACTTTCTCCGGCAGGCTGCGGCTCTCCATCACCGCGACGAACTGCGCCGCGGCTCCGGCCACGCGCAGCAGCTTCGCGCGCTCGGCCATCAGCAACTCGATCTCGGTGCCCAGCATGAAGGATCCGGTGTTCTGCATCGATGAGGCATTCATGTACTGCTCCTTGTGATAATCGTGAATTCTACCCGTGCCGCTAGTTCGCGGCGGCCTGCGGCAGGTTGATGAGGAGATTCTGCGGCTTCAACTTGAGCGTGCGGTCCGCCCGGCACGCGAGCCCCAGGTAGACCGGGCGCCCCGCCATCTCGGGGAGCGCTTCCGCGGGATCGGCGAACTGCAGCCTGAACAGGAGCACCAGCCGTTCGAGCTCCTCCCCGGCGACGGCCTCGCCGCGATACAGCGCGTTCAGGATCGCCGTGGAATCGACGTCGAGCCCAACGTGCCAGCGCCAGCGCTCATCATCGACCCGCTCTGCCGGCTCGATCGTGACGCGCACCCCCGCCATGCGGCCTACCCAGCGCTCAAGCACCTGCGCGAGCGCCCGCGCCCCCTCGCGCAGCGGCGTGAGATCCAGCACGAAGCCATGCAACTCGTCGCGCAGGAAGTAGAGCGCCGCGTTCTCGTGGGTCAGCACGTCCATCTTGACCTCGGGCAGCGCCGTCTGCTGCTGGCGAAGCAGCCGGCCGACATTGCCGAAGCCGCCGGTCGCCGAGAAGACCTCGAGCGTGGCGGCGTCGGCCGAGAGCACTTGCCCGTCGCTGGACGACACGCGCTGCCGGCGATACAGCATCTCGCCCGCGCGGCAGAGCCATGGGTCCTCGGTTCCGTCCAGCGCCGCGCGCACGATGACCTGTGCGAGGGCATCGACGAAGGGCGGTGCGAGGTCGACGGCGGGGCGCGAGAAGAGGTCCCGATAGCACGCTTCGATCGTGGGAAAGGCGAGCACGCGATCGCGGAAGCGCAGGAACTCGGCCCAGTTGTCGCGCGCATCGCTATCCTCGATCGCGGCGAGCGTTTCGGACGCCACGGCCGCGAGGGGATTGGCGGAAAGGCGCCGGTGCATCGCGACCTCCCGGGGCCCGGCGTCGGGGGGCGGGACGAGCTCGCCGCGCTCGAGGAAGCGCGCGAGCCAGGCGTCGGTCGGAACCAGTCCCTCGGGTCGATGGCCCAGCAGGCGAAAGCCGCTCGAGGCCCAGAAGTCTTGCGCCACCTCGGGACGCCGCTAGTCCTTGACGCCG
>JANMYH010000333.1:0-4344 GCA_031381925.1 Burkholderiales bacterium
CGGCGTATTCAGTGCCGAGATGCAGAGCGGTCCCCACACCAGCTCCTTCAGCGCGGGTGTCTGGCCGTGTCGCTCGAGGAACTGGTCGACGGTTTGCGAAATTGGGCCCCCGCCTACGCGGGGGCGACCGCTCTCGCTAAATGCGTCGCCCCTGCCGATCCACTCGTCGCCCCCGCCGATCCACTCGTCGCCCCCGCGTAGGCGGGGGCCCAATTTCAACGCCGCCCACCGGTCCTTCCACGTAAGCCCCTTCGCCGTCATCAACGCGGCGGCGACGTTGAACGGTGCGGGCAGTCGCGGCGCGCGCAGCTCCAGGCGCCCCGGGTAGATGAGCGTGAGCGGAAAGCGCCTGAGCGCGCCATCGGGCACGCCGACCGCGCGCATCAGGGCGAGCGTCTCGCGATAGGCGCCGAGCAGCAGGTGCTGGCCGTTGTCGAGCAGCGTGTCGCGATACTCGACCCGTCGCGCGCGCCCGCCCGCAACGCGGTTGGCCTCGAACAACGTGACCGCGAACCCGGCGCGCACCAGGTCCACGGCGGCGGCAATGCCCGCGTAGCCCGCGCCGACTACCGCGACCTGCTTCACGCTCCGACCCAGGTTTTCCACGCGATCCAGAGCTTGCGAACCGGCGTGAGGGCGATGCGCTGCTCGAGGACCTCGAAGCGGTCGCGGCGGATCTCGTCGAGCAGCGTGCGGTAGATCGCGGCCATGATGAGGCCCGCGCGCTGGTTCTTCCGGTCGGCGGCGGGCAGCTTCGCGAAGGCGAGGTCGTAGTACGACTGCGCACGCTGGGCCTGGAAGTCCATCAGCTTCACGAACGCGTCGCTCGGGCGGCGCGCGAGGATGTCCTCGGGGGTGAGCCCGAAGCGCGCGAGCTCGTCCACGGGAAGGTAGACGCGATCGCGCCGCGCGTCCTCGCCCACGTCGCGGATGATGTTGGTGAGCTGGAAGGCGATGCCGAGGGCCTCGGCGTATTCGAGCGTGGCGGGCGCGGTCGAGCCGAAGATCGAGGCCGAGAGCTGGCCCACGACGCCGGCCGCGCGGTGGCAGTAGAGCTTGAGCGCGTCGAAATCGGCGTAGCGGTGGTGGACCAGGTCCATCTCCATGCCGTCGATGATCTCCCCCATGCGCGCCGAATCGAGGCCGAACGGTTGCACGAACGGCGCGAGCGCCCGCGTGACCGGGTGCTGCGGGTGGCCGTCGAAGAGGTTCGCCACTTCCGTGCGCCACCACGCGAGCTTGGTGCGCGCGAGGCCGACGTCGCTCGTCTCGTCCACCACGTCATCGACTTCGCGGCAGAAGGCGTAGAGCGCGGTGATCGCGCGGCGCCGCTCCGCCGGCAGGAAGAGGAAGCTGTAATAGAAGCTCGAGCCGCTCTTCGCCGCCTTCTGCTGGCAGTAGTCGTCGGCGTTCGTCACTTCTTCCCCCTCTCCCTCGGGCGCCCATGGAGTGGGTAAACCGCCTTCATGATGATTCCGACCCAATCAAAAGTCCCCAGCACCGGCCGATTCCGGAAGACATCCCCCGACGCGGCGTCGATCTTGTCGAGTATGGCGAGGCCGCCGGCAACCGTCGCGCGGATCTCGACGCCGAGGCGCCCCGGCAGCGCCCGTCCCAGGGGCGCGCCCGAGCGCAGCATCGCGCGCGCACGCTCGCACTCGAACGCCATCAGTGCCCGCCATGGCGCGTCCGCGCGCGCCTCCCCGATCTGCGCTTCGCTGACCCCAAAGCGAGCCAGGTCCTCCTGCGGGATGTACACCCGGCCCTTCTGCCAATCCACCGCCACGTCCTGCCAGAAATTGACGATCTGCAACCCCGAGCAGATCGCATCCGAGCAATCGTCGGCCGGAAAAACGGGGTCTGTCCCCGGGTTTCCGTTGAGCACATGCAGCACCAGGCGGCCGATGGGATTCGCTGAGCGCCGCGAGTAGTCCATCAGCTCGGCGAACGTGGCATAGCGCTTCTTCACCACGTCCTGGGAGAAGGCGTCGATCAGGTCGCGCAGCAGCGGCACCGGGAGGGCGTACTCGCGAACCGCCCAGGCGAGGCGGGCGAAGGGCGGGTCCTTGGGGCTGGCACCCCCCTCGATCTCATCGAGCGCCCGGGCGTAGCGCGCGAGCCCCTGCAGGCGCGCCGCATCGCTCAGGTCGCCCTCGTCGGCGATGTCGTCGGCCCCCCGCGCGAAGGCGTAGATCGCCTCGATAGGGGGCCGAAACCGCGCGGGAAGCAGCCACGAGGCGACCGGGAAATTCTCGTAATGTTCGACGGGCAAGGGGATGGAAGCACTTGAATTTTCTGGATTATATCGGGGAGTTGGCGCTTTGCGGCCGTGATCGGGACCCCCTGATTTCGGGTATAATTCGCCGACCGCGAAAGTGGCGGAATTGGTAGACGCACTGGATTTAGGTTCCAGCGCCGAAAGGCATGGGGGTTCGAGTCCCTTCTTTCGCACCAGGTCGCTTTCAGTCGCGCACGCCCGCCGTCCCCCTCGCGAAGGCCTGAGGACTCCAACAAGGAAAATTCGATGCAGCAAGCTGTCCAGAACACCCCCAGCCCGCTCGAGCGCCACCTCACGGTCTCCGTTCCGATCGCCAAGATCGAGGCGGAGATCGCCGACCGGCTGAAGAAACTCGCGCGCACCGTGAAGATGCAGGGCTTCCGTCCCGGCAAGGTGCCGCTCAAGATGGTCGAGCGCCAGTATGGCTTCCAGGTCCGCCAGGAAGTGCTCAGCGATTCCGTCCAGCAGTCGTTCGCCGACGCCGTGAAGGGCCAGAGCTACCGCGTGGCGGGCTACCCCCGCTTCCAGCCGGTGCAGGCCACCCAGGGCGCGCCCAACGTCGAATACACGGCCACCTTCGAGGTATACCCCGACGTCGACCTTCCCGACGTCTCGGGCCGCGTCGTGAAGAAGCCGCTCACCACTGTGACCGAAGCGAACGTCGCATCCACCCTCGCCACCCTTCGCAAGCAGCGCGCCAAGTACAACCGCGTCGAGCGCCTGGCGAAGAAGGAAGACCTGGTGAACGTCGATTTCGAGGGCCTGATCGCCGGCCAGCCGTTCGAGGGCAACAAGGCCTCGAACTTCACCGTCGTGCTGGGCGAGAACCGCATGCTGCCCGACTTCGAGAGCGCGATCGTCGGCATGAAGGAGGGCGAGACCAAGACCTTCCCGCTCACCTTCCCGCAGGATTACGCAGACCCGGTGAAAGGCAAGACCGCCGACTTCACCATCACCGTGAACCAGGTGGCCGAAGCCGAGCTCCCGGCGCTCGACGCCGAGCTTGCCCGCGCACTGGGCGTGACCGACGGCAACGTCGACACCCTCAAGCGCGAAGTGCGCGAGAACATCGACAAGGAAGTCGCCAAGCGCATCAAGCAGTCGACCAAGGAGCAGGTGATGGACGGGCTCTTCGAGAGCGCCTCGTTCGAGATCCCGCGCGCGCTCCTGGACCAGGAAATCGGCCGCATGCAGGAGACCGCCGTCGCCGACCTGAAGAAGCGCGGCATGACCACCCAGGGCCTGTCGCTGCCCCCGGACCTCTTCACGGAGCGTGCCACCCGGCGCCTCAAGCTCTCGATCCTCGTGACCGAGCTGGTCAAGCGCAACAACCTGCAACCGAAGCCCGAACAGGTACGTAAGCTGATCGAGGAGCACGCCGACAGCTTCGAGCAGCCCGAGCAACTGGTCCGTTGGTACTACGGGGACCCGGGCCGGTTGGCTGAAGTCGAGGCGCTCGTGATGGAAGACAACGTCGTAGAATGGGCCATGGGAAAAATGAAGGTCGAGGAAACGCCCACCGACTTCGACGAATTGATGGGGACCAAAAAAGGCTGACCATGTTCATCAAGACCCAGTTCAACAAGCACCAGCAGAGCGAAGAGCAGGAACAAACCGAAGGCCTCGGCCTCATCCCCATGGTGATCGAGCAGTCGGGGCGCGGCGAGCGCGCCTACGACATCTACTCGCGCCTGTTGAAGGAACGCGTGATCTTCCTCGTGGGTCCGATCCACGACGGCATGGCCAACCTGATCGTGGCCCAGCTGCTGTTCCTCGAGAGCGAGAATCCCGACAAGGACATTCATCTGTACATCAACTCCCCGGGCGGCAGCGTCTCGGCCGGCATGGCGGTGTACGACACGATGCAGTTCATCAAGCCCCCGGTTTCCACCCTCTGCACCGGCCTCGCGGCCTCGATGGGCGCCTTCCTGCTGGCGGCCGGCGCCAAGGGCAAGCGCTTCTGCCTGCCGAATTCGCGCGTGATGATCCACCAGCCCTCGGGCGGCTTCTCCGGCCAGGCGTCGGACATCGAGATCCATGCCAAGGAAGTGCTGTACCTCAAGCGC
>JANMYH010000449.1:0-2061 GCA_031381925.1 Burkholderiales bacterium
AGTCATCAACCGCGAGATGAAGAAGCGGCTCGGCGTCGGCGCCGACACCATCGACACGCTCGACGACGAGGCCGGCCTGCAGGTCGTCGATGAAAACGGCTCCGGCGACAACAATCTCGATGAGGCCGCCGAGGACGCGTCGATCATCCGTTTCGTTAATCAGGTCTTGAAGGACGCGATCGAACTGCGCGCGTCGGACGTGCATCTTGAGCCGTTCGAGGACGAGCTGCGCATCCGCTACCGCATCGACGGCATCCTCCACGAAGTCGCCGTGCCGCCGCAGCTCCGCCTGCTCCAGAGCGCGATCATTTCGCGGTTGAAAGTGATGGCCCACATGGACATCGCCGAGCGCCGCCTCCCGCAGGATGGCCGCATCAATCTCACCACCGGCGCCGGCGCGATCGACGTCCGCGTTTCCACCATCCCCACCGTCAACGGCGAATCCATTTCGCTCCGCCTCCTCTCCCGCAGCGACGCGCTCAGCTTCGGCCTCGACCGGCTCGACATGAGCGAAAAACAAATCGCCAGCGTCAAAGCGCTCCTCACCCAGCCCAACGGGATCATCCTCGTCACCGGCCCCACCGGCTCCGGGAAAAGCACCACGCTTTACAGCTTCCTCACGTCCATCAATGCCGTCACGCGGCGCATCATCACCATCGAGGAGCCCGTCGAATACCGCCTCCCCGGCGTCTCGCAGATCGACGTGAAAGCCGAGATCGGCCTCACCTTCGCCAACGGTCTCCGCGCCATTCTCCGGCAGGATCCGAACATCGTCATGGTCGGCGAAATCCGCGACTTCGAGACCGCGGAGATCTCCATCCGCGCCGCCATGACGGGCCACCTCGTCTTCTCCACCCTGCACACGAACGACGCCGTGAGCGGCATCACGCGTCTGCTCGACATGGGCATCGAGCCCTTCCTGCTCGCCAGCGTCGTCCGCGCCTTTCTCGCCCAGCGCCTCGTGCGCACCATCTGCCCCGATTGCAAAGTCGAGGCCGGCTACGATGTCGAATACTTGAAGGAAATCGGCGCGCCCTTCCCGAAGGACATGAAATTTTACAAAGGCAAAGGCTGCGAACAGTGCCGCCAGACCGGCTACCGCGGGCGCGCCGCGATCTACGAAGTCTGCGTGGTGAATGAAAACCTGCGCCGCATGGTCGTGCGGAAGGAAACCGGCAGCGCGATGAAAGCGCGCGTCATCCTGGACGGCATGGACACGCTGCGCTCCGACGGCTGGCGCCGCGTGCTCAACGGCCAGACGACCATCGAGGAAGTCGTCCGCGTCACCCAGCAGGACGAAGCGCTCTCCGAGACCGACGCCGTCGCCGCCCCGGCGCTCTGAGGCGCGAACCCCGGGCTCCCGCGAGGCGAGCAGGCGGCGGTCGATCGGCGACCGGGCAACCGGAATCCGCCAGCACCGCATTCCCCGCACCGCAGGCAACGATCGCGTGACGGCAAGGTGACCATCGCGTGCCGAAGTTAAGCGGGCCTTAAGCTGCCCACGGTATCTCACACGCACCGCCAGATGCCGCGCCACGCCCTCCAGGAACAACGCTACGAACTGAAGTACCTCATCCCCGAGACACTCGGCCTGCTCGTGCGCGATTTCGTGCGCGGTTATCTCGTGCTCGATTCGTTCGCCGCGCCGGAGCCGCACTGTGCGTACGACAATCACAGCATCTACTTCGATTCCCCGCGGCTGGAGACTTATCGCGCCGCAATCAATGGCGACACCCGGCGCTTCAAGCTGCGCCTGCGTTTCTACGACGCGGAGCCCGCGTCGCCCGTCTTCTTCGAGGTGAAGCGCAAGGTGAACGACATCATTCACAAGAAACGCTGCCGGGTGCGGCGCGAGGCCGTGCCGGAGCTCATCGACGGACAGCCGCCGGAGGACGCGCATCTTTTTGCGCCGAGCGAGCGCGAGTTCGGAGCGCTCCTCCATTTCTGCGAACTCATGGAAATGCTCCACGCGCGGCCCAAGGCACACATCGCCTACGCGCGCGAGGCGTGGGTGAGTGAGGACGACAATTCGGTGCGCGTGACCATCGACCGCGCGGTGCG
>JANMYH010000003.1:0-6304 GCA_031381925.1 Burkholderiales bacterium
TGGCCATCGGCCTGGTGATCTTCTGCGCGATGGTCTTCGTGTGGGGGCTCAAGTTGCCGATCCCCCTCTGCCCCGACATCGAGTCCCTGCAATCGGCCATCGGCATCTGCCGCGGCTGAGGAGAAACCATGGAACTGCTCAGCAACCTCATGCTCGGCTTCAGCGTCGCGCTGTCGCTCAACAACATCATGTACTGCTTCATCGGCGTGCTGCTCGGCACGCTGATCGGGGTGCTCCCGGGCATCGGCCCCATCGCGACGATCTCGATGCTGCTGCCGGCGACGTTCGTGTTGCCGCCGGTCTCTGCGCTGATCATGCTCGCGGGTATCTACTATGGAGCGCAGTACGGCGGTTCCACCACGGCGATTCTCGTGAACCTTCCCGGGGAGGTCTCCTCGGTGGTCACCTGCCTGGACGGCTACCAGATGGCGCGCCAGGGCAAGGCCGGCAAGGCGCTCGGCATCGCGGCGTTCGCCTCGTTCTTCGCGGGCACCGTGGCCACCGTCCTCATAGCGGGCTTCGCTCCGCCGCTCGCCGAACTCGCCCTGAAGTTCGGTCCCGCCGATTACTTTTCCCTGATGGTCCTGGGCCTGATTGCCGCGGTGGTGCTGGCGCACGGCTCGCTCATCAAGGCGATCGCGATGATCGTGCTGGGATTGCTGATCGGCCTGATCGGCACGGACGTGAACTCGGGTGTCGCGCGCTACAGCTTCGGCCTTCCCGAGCTGATCGACGGCATCGGCATCGGCACGATCGCCATGGGCACGTTCGGCTTCTCGGAGATCATCCGCAACCTCGAGCAGGGTCAGGAGCGCGAGATCTTCACCAAGAGCATCACCAACCTGCTGCCCAACTGGGACGACATCAAGCAGTCCGCGATGCCGACGATCCGGGGCACGGCGCTCGGTTCGATGCTGGGCATCCTGCCCGGGGGCGGGCCGGTGCTGGGCGCCTTCTCGGCCTACACGCTGGAAAAGAAGATGGCGAAGGATCCCAGCCGCTTCGGCAAGGGCGCCATCGAGGGCGTGGCCGCGCCGGAGTCCGCGAACAACGCGGCGGCGCAAACCTCGTTCATTCCGCTGCTCACGCTCGGCATCCCGTCAAACCCGGTGATGGCGCTGATGATCGGGGCGATGATCATCCACGGCATCCAGCCCGGCCCGCAGATCATGACCGCGAAGCCCGAGCTCTTCTGGGGAATGATCGCCAGCATGTGGGTGGGAAACCTGCTGCTCGTGATCCTGAACCTGCCCCTCATCGGCATGTGGGTGAAGCTGCTCACGCTGCCGTACCGGTTCCTCTATCCCGCGATCCTGCTGTTCTGCTGCATCGGGGTGTACTCGATCAGCAACGCACCGATGGACGTGCTCCTGGCGGCCCTGTTCGGATTCATCGGCTATACGTTCATCAAGCTCGAGGTCGAGCCTGCGCCGCTGCTGCTGGGTTTCGTTCTCGGGCCGATGATGGAGGAGAACCTGCGGCGCGCGCTGCTGCTGTCGCGCGGCGACCCGCTGGTGTTCCTGTCCAGGCCGATCAGCCTCACGCTCCTGATCATCTCGGCGGCGTTGATCGTGGTCGTGGCGATGCCGGCGATGAAGAAGAAGCGCGAGGAAGCGTTCCAGGAAGGCCCGGTCTAGCTAGGCCAGGAGGTCGACCAGCTGCGACAGGTCGGCGATGGCGTGGTCGGGACGAACGCCGAGGCGCTCGACCGGCCCCGCGGCGCGGTTGACCCAGAAGACGCGAAAGCCGAAGGCTTTGGCGCCGGCCGCATCCCAGCCATTGGATGAGACGAAGCCCACGACGGTTCGGGGGACGCCAAGGCTTTCCTCGACGAGACGATAGACCGCGGGGTCGGGCTTGAACACCCGGGCGGGATGCACGCTCAGCACGCCGCCCCGGAAGCGCTCCCGCAGCCCGTTGTGATCCACCACGGCGTTGAGCATCTCGGGATGCCCGTTGGACAGGATCGCGAGCGGACGCTGGCGCGCGAGCGCCTCGAGCGCCGCCGGCACTTCGGGAAACATGGCGAGCTTGCGATACTCGTCGAGGAGGGCGCGCCGCTCGGCATCGCTGGGTGTGAGGCCGAGATGCTCGAAGGTCCACTCGAGCGCCGAGTAGGTGACGCGGCTGAAATCCTCGTAGGTGCCCATGAGGCTGCGCAGCCACGTGTACTCCAGCTGCTTGGTGCGCCACGCGGCCGACAGCGCCGTGCCACGGCCCGGAAAGATCGATTCGGCGAGGCGCGTGACCGAGTGCACGTCGAAAAGGGTGCCGTACGCGTCGAACACAAGCGCTGATATTTCGCGGGGCATGGGTCCTCTTTTCCCCGATGCTACCATTGGCGCTCCCCGACCCCACGGAACTCGCGCCATGTCCTTTCGCTCGCTCGCGTGTCTGCTCCTCGCGCTGGCGGCCGGCCTCGCGCACGCGCAGTCCTGGCCCTCGCGGCCGATCAAGGTGGTGGTGCCGTTTCCCGCGGGAGGTCCGACCGACGTGCTCACGCGCGTGCTCGCCGACAAGCTCTCGACGGCATTCGGCCAACCGGTCGTTGTCGAGAACAAGCCGGGGGCGGGCGGGACCATCGGCGCCGACTTTGTCGCCAAGAGCTCGCCCGACGGGTACACCCTCGTGATGGCGACAAGCAGCACGCATTCGGTCGGTCCTTTCCTTTCGAAGGTGCCCTACGATCCGCAGAAGGATTTCGTTCCGATCGTTTACGTCGGCAAGGCCAGCAACATCCTGCTCGTATCCCCCGCCGCCGGCGTGAACAGCGTGGGCGAGCTCATCGATTACGCGAGGAAGAATCCGGGCAAGGTGAATTACGCCACGAGCGGCATCGGCAGCGTTGCGCACCTTACGAGCGAGATGTTCGCCGCCATGGCCGGGATCAAGCTGACGCACGTACCCTGCAAGGGATTGCAGCAGTCCATTCCCGACCTGCTCTCCGGACAGGTCACGCCAACGTGAAGGCGGAGTAGCCGATGTTCTCGTGGAAGTTTCCGTACCCGTCCCAGCGCATGCCGGTGCTGGCGAAGAACATCGTGGCGACTTCCCAGCCGCTCGCGGCACAGGCAGGCCTCGCGATGCTCGCGAAGGGCGGCAACGCCGTCGATGCGGGCATCGCCGCGGCCATCACGCTGACCGTGGTCGAGCCCACCGCCAACGGAATCGGCTCCGACGCGTTCGCGATCCTCTGGGACGGCCAGCGCCTGGTCGGCCTCAACGCCTCGGGGCGCTCGCCCGCGGGCTGGACCCCGGAGCGCTTCGCGGGCCGCGATGCGATGCCGACGCTCGGCTGGGACTCGGTCACCGTGCCGGGGTGCGTATCGGCCTGGATCACGCTGTCCAGGCGCTACGGCAAGCTGCCCTTCGAGACGCTCTTCGAGGCCGCGATCCGCTATGCGCGCGAAAGCTACATGGTCTCGCCGATCACCGCGCAGAGCTGGGCGAACCAGGCGCCGAACCTGAAGAGCTTCTCGGAGTTCGCGTGGACCTTCCTGCCGAAGGACCGCGCGCCGCATCCGGGCGAGCGGTTCTATTGCCCGCAGCAGGCCGAGACCCTCGAGGAGATCGCGTCCACCAAGGGCGAGAGCTTCTACCGCGGGCCGCTCGCCGAGCGCATCGCGCTCGCCAGCCGCTCCGACGACGGCGCCATGACGATGGAGGATCTCGCCGCGCACAAGTGCGACTGGGTCGATCCGATCTCGGTCGAGTACCGGGGCTACGAGCTGCACGAGATGCCGCCCAACGGCCAGGGGATCGCCGCGCTCGCCGCGCTCGGCATGCTGCGCAACTTCGACGTGGCCTCGCACCCGGTGGATTCGGCCGACAGCCTGCACCTGCAGATCGAGGCGATGAAGCTCGCCTTCGCCGACACCTGGCGCAACGTGAGCGACCCGGCCACGATGCAGGTGACGCCGGCGCAGATGCTCGACGCCGGCTACCTCGCCGAGCGCGCGAAGGCGATCGACCTGAAGCGCACCCGGGAGCACACCGCCGGCATTCCCAGGGGCGGCGGGACGATCTACCTCACCACCGCCGACGAGCGCGGCATGATGTTCTCGTACATCCAGTCCAACTACATGGGCTTCGGCTCGGGCGTGGTCGTGCCCGGCACCGGGATCAGCCTGCAGAATCGCGGCGCGGGATTCAACCTGAAGCCGGGGCATCCCAACCAGGTCGGGCCGCGCAAGCGCCCGTTCCAGACGATCATCCCGGGATTCCTCACGCGTGGCGGCGAGCCCGTCATGAGCTTCGGCGTGATGGGCGGCAACATGCAGCCCCAGGGCCACCTGCAGATGATCGTGCGCCTGGTCGACTACAACCAGAATCCGCAGGCGTGCTCCGATGCGCCGCGCTGGATCGTCAACAACGACTTCAGCGTGAGCGTCGAGGACTCCATGCCGGCGACGGTCAAGGAGGAGCTGGCGCGCCGCGGGCACCGCCTCGTGCCCTCCGACCGGCCGATGTTCGGCTTCGGCGGCGCGCAGCTCATCCACCGCCTCGACGACGGCTATTGCGGCGCCTCCGACCATCGCAAGGACGGCGGGGCGATCGGCTTCTGAAAAAAAACGCGCCGCGGCGGTTTCCCGGCGCGGCGCGGCTTGGAGTCAGTCGGTCAGCCGCCCTTGTTCGCGGCGCAGTCCCACTTGAATGACACCGGTGTCCCGGCCGAACCCTTGATGTTTTGCGGCGTGTACTTGAACTCGTATGACCTCGCGTTCAGCACCAGCCGCTCGAAAATGCGGTTCGGATCCTGGGAGTCGGTCTGGGTGAGCTCGCTCACGAACACGTCGTTCATCGTGATCGTGTAGTACTCCATCGCCTGCCTGTCGGCGGACTGGAACGAGATCACACCGTCCTTGAAGTGCTGGCCGGTCGCCACGCCCTTCAGCAACAGCGGGCTCGACTTGTCGATGTTCTTCATCATGGAGACCGCGCCGCACTGCACCTTGCCGGCCCCGGCGCCTCCCCCGCTCGACCCGCCTTCGTACGAGTTGATGAACGATTGGGTGAAGGAAAGGATCTCGATGTGGTCCTTGTGCTTGGCGTCGGTCGACTCGCCCTTGATGTCCCCGAGCCTGAGAAACGTCTCCGCCAGCCCCGGCGCGGGCGCGGCAACCATGGCCGTCGCTGCCACCGCAAATGCGCCCTTCAGCAGCGGGCGCCTGAACCTGCCTTCAATCGACTTTCCTGCCTTCGCATCTGGCATCGTTGTTTCCCCTTGAAATGGCGAGAGCGCGGATCCGCGAACCCGAAGCTATACTAGGCCGATCCGGCACGGGCTTCAATCGCCACCCCCTGGCGAGCATCCGTGCACCGAATGCCACCCGTGACCGCCTACGACGAGGTCCCCTACACCGGCCGCCCGTACCCCGACTCGCATCCCGAGCGGATGGCGACGATGGCGAGGTTGTTCGGCGCGGCTCCCGCACCCCTCGAGCGTTGCCGCGTGCTCGAAGTCGCCTGCGGGGACGCGGCGAACCTCATTCCCATGGCGTACGCGTTGCCGCAAAGCGAATTCGTCGGCTTCGACATCGCGCGACAGCCGATCGAGGCGGGGCGGCGCCTCGCGGCCCGGATCGGCCTCACCAACATCTCGCTCACGCAGCTCGACCTCGCGAATTTCCCCGCCGATGGCGGGGCATTCGATTACATCATCGCGCACGGGCTGTACTCGTGGATCCCGGCCGCGGCACGCGACCAGCTTCTCGCGCTGGTTTCCCGCCACCTCGCCCCGCGCGGGGTCGCATTCGTCAGCTACAACGTCTATCCCGGCTGCCATGTGCGCCGCATGGTGTGGGAAATGCTGCGTTTCCACACCGAGCTGCTGATCGAGCCCGGGGAGCGCGTTGCCGAGGCGCAGGCGCTTGCGCGGCTGCTCGCCGAGGGGCGGACGGTGGACGACGAGTACACGGCGCTCCTGAGGACGGAGCTCGCGCGCTTCTCGTCACGCGAGGCGGGATTCCTCTTCCACGACGACCTCGCCGAGGTGAACGATCCCTGTTACTTCCACGAGTTCGTCGCGCATGCCGGGAACCATGGCCTGCAATTCCTGTGCGAGGCGGAGCTGGTCGCGACCTCCTACGTCGGGCTCACGGCGAAAGCGCGGCAGGTGATGGATGCGCTGGAGCCGCTTGTGCGCGAGCAGTACCTGGATTTTTCCAAGTGCCGCCGCTTCCGGCAGACATTGCTCTGCCACGAGGCGGTGGCCATCGATCGGGGAATCGGCCCGGAGAGGATCGCCGGGTTCCGATTCCTGTCGCGTCGGCGGGGGCTCTCGGGCGAATCCGCCGCGATCGAG
>JANMYH010000020.1:0-13184 GCA_031381925.1 Burkholderiales bacterium
ATTTCGTCGAGCCCCACGACGTGCGTCGCTGGCTGGATCTTCACGGCGACGAGGAATCGCGCGTGGTCTACAAGCACGCGCTCGAGGAAGCCTCGATGGGGCTGTCGGGCAAGCAGGTGATCCACCCGTCGCACATCCACCCCTGCAAGGTCGCCTTCACGCCATCGCCGTCGGAGATCAAGACCCGCATTGCGATCCTCAAGGCGGCGATCGAGGCCGACGCGCTGCTGGGGGGCGCCATCAAGTTCGACGGCGAGATGCTCGATCCACCGATGTTCGGCAAGGCGCTGCAGACGCTCCTCAAGGCTCACGCGCTGCATGCGCTCGGCGAGGCCGACACCGCGTTCGCGATCGAGGTCCTGCGCAAGCTTCCCGAGCAGGTGGTGCGCGAGAACTGGCCTTACGGCGTCATCCTGTAGCAGGTGAGCGCCCTTGCCCCTTTCCCCGCGTGGAAATGGGAGATCCCCGAGTTCCTGAACATCGGCGTGGCGTGCACCGATGCCCACCTCAACACGGCGGCCGAGACCCGCACGGCGATGGTCGTGGAAGACGACGCGCTCGGCACGAGCGCGATCACCTACGGCGAGCTCGCGGACCGCACCAGCCGTTTCGCGCAGCTGCTGCGCGACATGGGCATTGCCGCCGGCGACCGCGTGCTGGTGCGGCTTCCCAATTCGATCGACTATCCGACGGCGTTCCTCGGCAGCATCAAGCGGGGCGCCATCGCGGTACCGACATCGACGCTGCTCACCGCGGAGGAGGTTCGCTACCTCCTCGAGGACTCCCAGGCGGTGGCCCTGGTGATCGACGAGGCCGCGTGGGCCGCGATGGGCGCGCAGCTGCGCGGCGTGGGGCTGCTGCGCGAGGTGATCATCGCCGGTGCGCCGCTCGATCGGCAACTGGCAGCGGTGGGAAAAATTGCACCCGCCGAGCGGACCCGTCCCGACGATCCCGCTTACCTCGTCTACACCTCGGGCACCACCGGCTACCCCAAGGGCGTGCTGCATGGCCACCGCTCGCTCCTCGGACGCATGCCCGCGTCGACCTACTGGTTCGACTTCTCGGGCGAGGACCGGATCGTGCACTCGGGCAAGTTCAACTGGACCTACGTGCTCGGCTCGGCCCTCATGGATCCGCTGTACCGCGGCAAGACGGTCATCGCCCACGAGGGCCGCAACGACGCGGCGACCTGGCCGCGGCTGATCGCCAAGCATGGCGCCACCATTTTCATCGGCGTGCCCACCATCTACCGGCAGATCCTGCAGAAGACGGCGTTCACGCGCGCGGACGTGCCGACCCTGCGTCACTGCATGAGCGCCGGCGAGCACTTGTCCGACGAGGTCTTCGCCTCGTGGAAGGAGCGCTTCGGCCTCGACATCTACGAGGCGGTGGGCATGAGTGAATTCAGCTACTACGTGTCCCAGAGCCGGCATCGCCCGATCCGCCCCGGGTCCGCGGGGTTCCCGCAACCGGGTCACGACATCCGCCTGCTCGATCCCGATACGCTGGCCGACGCCGCGCCCGGCGACGAGGGCATGATCTGCGTCCCCGACGGCGATCCGGGCCTCTTCCTGCGCTACTGGGATCTCCCCGACGAGACCGCGAAGCTGCGCCACGACGGCTGGTTCTTTACCGGCGACTATGCCCGCTACGACGCCGACGGCTACCTGTGGTTCCTCGGACGCCGCGACGACATCATCAAGAGCTTCGGCTACCGCGTGTCGCCCTACGAGGTGGAGCGCGTGCTGAAGAGCCACCCGGCGGTCGCCGACTGCGCGTGCATCGCCGAAGAGGCCGGAGCCGGCAAGCGCCTGGTCGTGGCCTACGTGATCGCGCAGGAAGGCGCCGATCTCGATCCCGACGCGCTCCTCGCCTACGGGCGCGAACGGCTTGCGGCCTACAAGGCGCCGAAGGTCATCTACACTGCGCGGGAATTCCCGCGCACCCGCAATGGTAAAATCCTTCGCAGGGAAATCACTCCCGCGATCGCGCTGTCGCGCTCATCCAACTAGCTTCGCTCCCCATGGCTCCCACTGAAAAACCCGTTCGACCCGTGGCACTGCGCTCGCTCGGGGCTTTCATCTTCTGGACCCGCTGGCTGCAGGCCCCGCTCTACCTGGGCCTGATCGTCGCCCAGGGCGTATACGTCTACCACTTCTGGGTGGAACTGATCCACCTCGTGGAGGCAGCCTTCGGCAGCAAGCCGGCGCTCCTGGCGCTGATCGAGAGCGTCGGCTACACGCTGCCGATGGTGAAGGATCCGCTCACGGGCATCGAGATGATCGCCCAGCCCAAGTTCAACGAGACGCTGATCATGCTGGTGGTGCTGGCGCTCATCGACGTGGTGATGATCTCCAACCTGCTGATCATGGTGATCGTGGGCGGCTACGAGACCTTCGTCTCGCGCCTGGGGCTGCAGGGGCACCCGGACCAGCCGGAATGGCTCTCCACGGTGAATGCCTCGGTGCTCAAGGTGAAGCTCGCCACCGCCATCATCGGCATTTCATCGATCCACCTGCTCAAGACCTTCATCAGTGCGGAAAACTACAGCGAGAAAGTGTTGATCGCGCAGACGGTCATCCACATCACCTTCCTGCTATCGGCCATCGCGATCGCGGCATCGGATCGCCTGATGCCCCACGGGACAGCCAAGCCCAACGACCACTAGCGGAAAACGAAATGACCACGATTCGCCAGGAAGACTTCATAGCATCGGTGGCGGACGCCTTCCAGTTCATCAGCTTCTATCATCCCGCCGACTACATCCGCGACCTGCTCGCCGCCTACGAGCGCGAGGAATCCCCCGCCGCCAAGGACGCGATGGCGCAGATCCTGGTGAATTCGCGCATGGCGGCCGAGGGCCACCGCCCGATCTGCCAGGACACCGGCATCGCCATCGCCTTCATCAAGGTCGGCATGGACGTGCGCTGGGACACCAAGATGTCGCTCGAGGAGCTGGTGAACGAGGGCGTGCGCCGCGCCTACACCGACAGGGACAATCCCCTGCGCGCCTCGATGCTCGCCGATCCCGACGGCAAGCGCGTGAGCACCGGGGACAACACGCCCGCCGTGACCCATGTCGAGCTGGTCCCGGGCGACAAGGTCGAGGTGATCGTCGCGGCCAAGGGCGGGGGCTCCGAGAACAAGTCGAAGTTCGCGATGCTGCTGCCGTCCGACTCGATCGTCGACTGGGTCCTCGCGATCGTGCCGACGATGGGCGCCGACTGGTGCCCGCCGGGGCTGCTCTCGCTCGGTATCGGCGGCTCGCCCGAGAAGGCGATGCTGATGGCCAAGTGGGCGATGATGGAGCCGCTCAACATCCACGAGCTGCGCGCGCGCGGGGCGAAGACGCGCGCCGAGGCGCTTCGCCTCGAGCTCTTCGAGAAGGTGAACGCGCTCGGCATCGGCGCCCAGGGCCTCGGCGGCCTTTCCACCGTGCTCGACGTGAAGGTGGTCGACTATCCCACCCATGCCGCCTCCAAGCCGGTGGCGCTCCTGCCCAATTGCGCCGCCACCCGCCACCTGCACTTCGTGCTCGACGGCTCCGGCCCTGCCCGCTTCGAACCGCCCTCGCTCGACCTGTGGCCGAAGATCAAGTTCGACACGTCGGGGAGCCGCCGCGTGAACCTCGACTCGCTCACCAAGGCCGAGATCGCCACCTGGAAGTCCGGCGAGCGCCTGCTGCTCTCGGGCAAGCTGCTCACGGGACGCGACGCCGCCCACAAGCGCATGGTGGACATGATGGCCCGGGGCGAAAAGCTTCCCGTGGACCTCGCCAATCGCTTCATCTACTACACCGGCCCGGTCGACGCGGTGCGCGACGAGGTCGTCGGCCCCGCGGGGCCCACCACCAGCTCGCGCATGGACAAGTTCGTGGAGCCCGTGCTCGCACAGACCGGCCTCATCGGCATGGTGGGCAAGAGCGAGCGCGGGCCGGTCGCGATCGAGGCGATCAAGAAGCACGGCGCCGTGTACTGCATCGCGGTCGGCGGCGCCGCCTACCTGGTCGCCAAGGCGATCCGCTCCTCCAGGGTCGTCGCGTTCGACGATCTCGGCATGGAAGCGATCCGGGAGTTCGAGGTGCGGGACATGCCGGTGACGGTCGCGGTGGACTCCGCCGGCAATGCCGTGCACAAGACCGGCCCCGCCGAGTGGCGCGCGAGGATCGGCAAGATCCCTGTCGCCATCGTCTAGGGAGCTCCGGGTGACCGCGCTGCGGGCCCACGCGAGCGGGTCGTCGGACGCGCTTTGGCTCGCGCGCGAGGCGGCGCGTAGCCGACCGCTGCTGATCCTCGCAGCCTCCGCCCAGGACGCGGAGCGCCTGCGCGAGGAGATGGCGTGGCTCGACCCAAAGCTTCGCGTGCATCGCCTTCCGGACTGGGAGACGCTGCCCTACGACCAGTTCTCGCCGCACCCTGACCTGGTCTCGGAGCGCCTGTCCACGCTGTGGCAATTCGCCAACGGCGAGTTCGATGCGGGCATCGTGCCGGTGACCACGGCACTGCAGCGCCTGCCGCCGCGGCCCTACCTCGCGGGGCGCACCTTCCAGCTGAAGGCGCGCGACAAGCTCGATCTCGAAGCCCTGCGCGCGCAGCTCGCGCTCGCGGGCTACGCGCACGTACAGCAGGTGATGAGCCCGGGTGAATTCTGCATCCGCGGCGGGCTGATCGACCTCTTCCCCACCGGCTCCGCCGTGCCCTACCGGCTCGACCTCATGGGCGACGAGATCGAGACGATCCGCACCTTCGACGTCGACAACCAGCGCTCGATCTACCCCGTGTCCGAGGTGCGGATGCTGCCGGCACGCGAGTTCCCGCTCGACGAGGACGGCCGCGCGCAGTTCCGCAAGGGCTTCCGCGAGCGCTTCGAGGGAGATCCCACCCGCAGCCGCATCTACAAGGATGTCTCCAACGGCATCGCGCCGGCCGGCGTGGAGGCCTACCTGCCGCTCTTTTTCGAGCGCACGGCGACCCTCTTCGACTACCTGCCGCCCGGCACCACGTGCGTGATCCACGGCGACGTCCCCGAAGCCGCCGAGGGTTTCTGGCGCGACCTGAAATCGCGCTACGACCTGCTGCGCGGCGATCGCGACCGGCCGCTGCTCGAGCCGCGCGAGCTCTACCTGCCGGTCGAGGACCTGTTCATCGCGCTCAAGCAGTTCTCCAGGCTCGATGCGCGCGCGCCGCTCGTGGCCCAACCCCTGCCGGGCGTCGAGGTCGATCGCCGCTCGGTCGAGCCGCTCAGGCTGCTCAAGCGCTTCGTCGAGCCGTTCGAGGGGCGCACGCTGATCGTGGCCGAGGGCGCCGGACGGCGCGAGACCCTGTCGCAGCTCTTCTCCGAGCACGGCTTCCACCCGGTGCTGGTCGACGACTGGCAGCGCTTCCACGAATCGGTGCATCCGGTCGCGATGACCTATGGCCCGATCGCAGCGGGCTTCCTGCTGCCTTCGGAGAAGCTCGCGGTGATCACCGAAGCCGAGCTCTATCCCGGCCAGGTGCGCCAGGCGCGGCGCCGCGACGCGCGCGCGCGCACCAACGCCGAAGGGATGCTGCGCGACCTGGCCGAAGTAAAGCCCGGCGATCCGGTGGTCCACAGCCAGCACGGCATCGCGCGCTACCTCGGGCTCGTGACGCTCGACCTCGGCGAGGGCTCGATGGAGTTCCTGCACCTCGAGTACGAGGGGGGCGACAAGCTCTACGTGCCGGTATCCCAGCTGCACGTCATCAGCCGCTACACCGGTGCCTCCCCGGAATCGGCGCCGCTGCACCGGCTCGGCAGCGGCCAATGGGAAAAGGCCAAGCGCAAGGCCGCGCGGCAGGTGCGCGACACCGCCGCCGAGCTCCTCGACCTCTACGCCAAGCGCCTCGCGCGCCAGGGCTTCGCGTTCCCGCTCAGCATGCAGGACTACGAGCAGTTCGCGGCGACATTCCCGTTCGAGGAGACGCCCGACCAGGCGGAGGCGATCAACGCGGTCATCCTCGACATGACGCTCGGGCGCCCGATGGATCGGCTGGTATGCGGCGACGTGGGCTTCGGCAAGACCGAGGTCGCGATGCGCGCGGCCTTCATCGCGGTCGCCGCCGGCAAGCAGGTCGCGATCCTGGTCCCCACGACGCTGCTCGCCGAGCAGCACTTCGGCAACTTCAGCGACCGCTTCTCGAGCTTCCCGGTGAAGATCGCGGAGCTGTCGCGCTTCAGGAGCCCCAGGGAGCTCTCCAAGTCGCTCGAGGGCCTCGTCGAGGGCAAGATCGACATCGTGATCGGCACCCACAAGCTGATCCAGAAGGACGTGCACTTCAAGAACCTGGGGCTGGTGATCATCGACGAGGAGCACCGCTTCGGCGTGCGCCAGAAGGAGGAGCTGAAACGCCTGCGCGCCGAGGTCGACGTGCTCACCCTCACCGCCACGCCGATCCCGCGCACCCTCGCCATGTCGCTCGAGGGCCTGCGCGACTTTTCCGTGATCGCCACCGCGCCGCAGCGGCGCCTGTCGATCAAGACCTTCGTGAACCGGCTGTCGAACGGCATCGTGCGCGAGGCGGTGCTGCGGGAGTTGAAGCGCGGCGGCCAGGCGTACTACCTCTACAACGAGGTCGAGACCATCGAGAACCGGCGCGCCGAGCTGATCGGGCTACTGCCGGAAGCGCGCATCGCGGTGGCCCACGGCCAGATGCGCGAACGCGAGCTGGAGAGCGTGATGCGCGATTTCTACCACCAGCGCTCCAACGTGCTGCTCTGCTCGACCATCATCGAGACCGGCATCGACGTTCCCACCGCGAACACGATCCTCATCCACCGCGCCGACAAGTTCGGCCTGGCGCAGCTGCACCAGCTGCGCGGGCGCGTCGGGCGCTCGCACCACCAGGCCTACGCGTACCTCCTCACCCCGCCCGAGGACGCCCTGTCGACAGCGGCGAGGAAGCGCCTCGAGGCGATCCAGATGATGGAGGACCTCGGCGCGGGGTTTTACCTCGCGATGCACGACCTCGAGATCCGCGGCGCGGGCGAGGTCCTGGGAGACTCCCAGTCCGGAGGCATCCACGACATCGGCTTCACCCTCTACAGCGAGATGCTCGAGCACGCGGTCCGATCGCTCAAGAAGGGCGTGGAGCCCGACCTCTCGCGGCCGATCAACGTCGCGACCGAAGTCAACCTGCACGCGCCAGCCCTGCTGCCGGAGACCTACTGCGGCGACGTGCACGAGCGACTGGTCCTCTACAAGCGGCTCGCCAACTGCACGACCGATGACGAGCTCGAGCGCCTCACCGAGGAGCTGGTGGACCGCTTCGGCCCCCTCCCGGAGCCCACGCGGGTGCTGCTCGAATGCCACAAGCTTCGCATCCAGGGCGCCCCGCTCGGGGTCCTCAAGATCGACGCCTCGCCCTCGTCGATCACCGTGCAGTTCGTGCCCGAGCCGCCGATCGAGCCGCGCAAGATCCTCGCGCTGGTACAGTCGTCGCGCATCTACCGCCTGCCCGGCCCCGACCGCGTCAAGATCGAGATGAAGCACGACGACCTGAAGCAACGGTCCAACGAGGTGAGGCAATTCCTCAAGAAGCTGGCATGACGCGAATCCCGATCAAGGCATATCCGCGGACATGAATCTCGTCGTTCAAGGCGAGGACGTCGCCACGCCCGACCTCAAGTCACTCCACGCGATCGCGCGCGGCGCGGTGATCGAGCGCATCTCGGAGACGGCATTTCGCATCACGCAAGCGGATCCCTCGACGCGCGACGGGGTGGCGGCGCGTTGCGCGCAGGCTCGGCTCGATTGGGGATTCGTCGTGGAAGGTCGCAAGCTTTCCGACTTCGGGCTCCTCGCGATGGACATGGACTCGACCCTGATCTCGATCGAGTGCATCGACGAGATCGCCGACTTCGCGGGTCGCAAGGAGGAAGTCGCGAGCGTGACGGCGGCCGCGATGCGCGGCGAGATCGACTGGCCCGAGAGCCTCAGGCGGCGCGTGGCCGCCCTCGCGGGACTCGAGGAATCGGCCCTCGAGCGCGTCTACGCCGAACGCCTGCGCTTCAATCCGGGTGCCGAGCGCCTCATCGCCGCGGCGCGGCGCGCGGGCGTCAAGACCCTGCTGGTCTCCGGCGGCTTCACCTACTTCACCGATCGCGTGCGCGACCGGCTGCAGTTCGACCACGCCTACTCGAACGTGCTGTCGATCGAGGGCGGGCGGCTCACCGGCCGGACCACGGGCGCGCTGGTTGACGCGCAGGGCAAGGCCGCGCACGTTGCGCGGTTGCGGGGCGAGCTCGCGCTCTCGCGCGAGCGGGTGCTCGCGATCGGCGATGGCGCCAACGACCTGCCGATGATGGCCGAGGCCGGGACCAGCGTCGCGTACCATGCGAAGCCCGTGGTGAAGGCGAAAGCCGGCTACGCCCTCGACTTCTCCGGCCTCGACGGCGTGCTCAGTCTTTTTTCGGGCTGACCGGCAGGGGAAAATACACGTAGGCCGGCTGCGGCACGGCCGACTCCCGGCGCTCCTTCTGGATTTCCAGGTCCTGGCGCTTGTCCCACCAGGTCGCGCGGTTCTTGCGCTGCAGTTCCGCGATGCCGGGGTTCTTTTCCTTGATCTCGCGGATGAAGCGCGTGATTTCCGACTCGTACATGTCCGGGCCTCGCACAAGCAATTGATTCATCGGCATTTTAACGGATAATCGGGTGTAGATGAGACTCTCGTACCCACGTTCCTTCCTGTCGCTATTGGTGATCGGCTTCACGATCGTCGCGGCGCCGCTGCTGTTCGCGCTGTTTTCCAACGCGCTCGCCTTCGAGCGCCTCGCGGGACTGTCGGAGCAGGCAGTGCACTCGGCGGTCAAGGTGACGCAGGCGAGCCGCTCGCTCGTGACCGCGGTGAGCTCGCTCGAACGTTCCGCTCGCCAGTACGCGGTCGCCGGCGAGCACACCTTCCTCGAGGCCTATCGCGGCCACCGCGTCGCTTTCCTGGCCCTGATTCGCCAGTTGAATGCGATGTCTTTGTCCGACGGGCAGCATGCCGAGGTCGCGGCCATCGAGCGGCAGGCCGAGGCGATCCACCAGTTCCTCTCGCGCACCGGCCCCACGCCCAACCTGTCCCAATTCCTGCAACGCGAGTTCGCGGGCCTGGGCGAACGCACCCACTCGCTGGTGGCCCTGGGCGACCAGGTCATCGACGAAGGGATCGAACAGCTGCGCACCCAGGCGGTCCAATCCCGCAACAGCGTCTACTGGCTCATGATCGCCCTGGTTCCCACCGCTATCCTGCTGATCGCCTCCTTCACCTACCTGATCGCGCGCCCGATCACGCAGGTGACCGCGGGCATCAAGGGCCTTGGGGAGGGCAATTTCGCCACGCCGATCGCGATCGAGGGCCCGGGCGACATGGTGCGCCTGGGCGAGCAGCTCGACTGGCTGCGCGAGCGCCTGGTGACGCTCGAGGCGCAGAAGACGCGCTTCCTGCAGCACGTCTCCCACGAGCTGAAGACCCCGCTCACGGCGTTGCGCGAGGGCTCCGACCTGTTGTCGTCGGGGGTCGTTGGCAACCTCAACGCCGAGCAGCACGAGATCGCACGCATCCTGCAGGAGAATTCCATCGAGCTGAGGAAGCTGATCGAGGGGCTGCTCAACTACAGCGCCGTGCACGCGCAGACCTCCTTCCTCGATGCGAAGATCGTCCCGCTGAACGAGCTCGTGCGCCGCGTGATCAACGATCGCAAGCTCGCGATCGTCGCCAAGGGCATCCGCATCGAGCTCAACACCGAGAACGTCGCCGCCTATTGTGACGAGGACAAGGTGCGCGTGGTCCTCGACAACCTGCTGTCCAACGCGATCAAGTTCTCGCCCGAGCGCGGCCTCATCTCGATCAAGCTCTACAAGGAGCGCGGTGACGCGGTGATGGAAGTCGCCGACGAGGGGCCCGGGATCCCGGAGCCGGAGCGCGAGAAGGTGTTCGAGGCGTTCTACCGCGGCACCGACACCCCGATCTCCGCCATCAAGGGCAGCGGCCTGGGATTATCGATCGTGAAGGAATACGTGACCCTGCATCGCGGCCGCATCGAGATCCTCGAGGGGCCCGGCGCCCACTTCCGCATCCGCTTCCCGCGCCGGAAAGTCGATGTCGAGGAGGCCGCGGCATGAGGCAGTGCGCGTGCCTCTGCGTGGCATTGATGCTGTCCGGCTGCGCGGCGGTGGGGCGCATCGTCCCCGAGGCGCTGCGTCCCTCCCCCTCGACGGCTGCTGAGCCCCAGGCTGGGAGCGAGCTGATGGCGTACCTTGGGCGGCTGCGCGGCCTGAACGAGCGGGGCCTCGCCGCCGAGGCGGCGCGCCAGAAGGTCGCGGCGCGCAACGAACCGAGCGACCTCGCGCAGGTGAAGGTCGCCCTCGCGCTCTCGCTTTCCGCTCAGGCTGAGGAAAGCGAGATCATCTTGCTGGTCGAGCCGCTGGTAAAAAAGGAGGGGGCCGAGGAAGAACTTCGCGCAGTGGCAAGCTTCTTGCACGTCCAGGTCACCGAACGCCGCAAGCTCAAGGAGAGCGCCGCGGCGGCGGGAATCAAGCTGCGCGACGAACGGCGCGCGGCGGAGGTCCAGAAGCAACGCGCGGACGCGCTGCAGGAGCGGGCCGCACAGCTGCAGCAGAAGATCGACGCACTCACCGAGCTCGAGAAGAGCCTCGCCGAGCGCCAAGCCCAGGGACGCTGATGGCCAAGAATGGAAAAGCCGCGCTGTTGCTCGTCGACGATGATCCGGACCTGCTCCGGCTCCTCACCATTCGCCTGAAGGCGAATGGCTACGGGGTAACCGCGGTAGAAAGCGGCCAGCGGGCGCTCGCCTCGATCGCGGCGTCGCGGCCCGACCTGGTGCTCACCGACCTGCGCATGGAGGGCATGGACGGCATGGCGCTCTTCAACGAGATCCAGGGCGCGTATCCCGGCCTGCCGGTGATCATCCTCACCGCCCACGGTTCCATCCCGGACGCGGTCGGCGCGACCAAGAGCGGCGTGTTCGGCTACCTCACCAAGCCGTATGACCCGGGCGAGCTGCTCTCGCAGATCGAGCGCGCCCTGACCCTTCACGGCGGCTCGGGCTCGATGCAGGCCGGTGTGGGCCAGGCGTGGCGCGAGGACATCGTGACGCGCTCCTCGCTCATGGAGGACCTCCTCGCCAAGGCGCAGCGCGTCGCCGCGGGCGATGCAAGCGTCCTGATTCAGGGCGAAAGCGGCAGCGGCAAGGAACTGCTCGCGCGCGCCATCCACCGCGCGAGCCCGCGCGCCAACCAGCCGTTCGTGGCGATCAATTGCGGCGCCATTCCCGAGACGCTCCTCGAAAGCGAGCTCTTCGGCCACACCAAGGGATCGTTCACCGGCGCCATCGCGGACCAGCGCGGCCTCTTCATCGCCGCCGACAAGGGAACGCTCTTCCTCGACGAGATCGGCGACATGCCGCTCGCGCTCCAGGTCAAGCTGCTGCGCGTGATCGAGACGCGCGAGGTGCGCCCGATCGGCGCCACCCGCTCGATTCCCTTCGACGTGCGCATCGTCTCGGCGACCCACCGCGAGCTCGCCAAGGAGAAGGACAACGGCAATTTCCGCGAGGATCTCTACTACCGCCTGAACGTCGTCACGCTCAAGCTGCCCTCGCTCGACGAGCGCCCCGAGGACGTGGCGCTGCTCGCCGACTACTTCCTGAAGAAGCTCGCCCCGCGCTATGGCCGCGACAAGGCGGCGTTCGCCCCCGAGGCGCTCGAGCTGCTGGTGAAGGCGAAATGGCCGGGCAACGTTCGCCAACTCTTCAACGTCGTGGAGCAATCGATCGCGCTCTGCCCGACGGAGATCATCCCGCAGACGTTCGTCGAGCAGGCCATTCAAGTGGAGATGCACGAGATGACCTCGTTCGAGGACGCGCGCAAGCGCTTCGAGCGCGATTACCTCACGCGCATCCTCAAGCTCACCAAGGGCAGCGTTACCCAGGCCGCGAAGCTTGCGCGGCGCAACCGCACCGAGTTCTACAAGCTCCTGCAGCGCCACGGCATCGAGGCGGCGGTGTTCAAGTCGGATGTGAAAGCGCCGTAGCGCGTCGGCTACAGGGTGTAGCTGTCGTTCTACAACGACATCGGAAACGGGTTCTACTTCAACGACTTACGGCCTCCCATGACGGGGCCGTGTCGTTTTGCGGCGACGACGGGGCTCGGGAGCCTTGGAGTGACTACACCCGCCCTACGCCTAAGTCCCTGATTCTCATGAAATCGATGTCTTGGCATCGTCCTTGCTGATATCCCTGCGTGCGCCTTGTGGGGCGGGTTAAAAAACCTGCCCCGTTTTTTTGGTTTCGCCAGAACATCGCCTTTCCTGTTCAGCGCTTCTCGCGCGCTTCCACCACCCACGACGAATACCAATCGGCCAGCTCCTCGATGTCGCCGTCCGATAGCGGCTTGGCGACGACGTTCATGACCTCGTGGGGACGCTTTCCGCTGCGAAAATCCCGCAGCTGCTGGATCAGGTAGATCCGCGGCTGGCCCGCCAGGTGGGGCGCGTCCGGCGTGGCGCTGATTCCCGAAACCCCGTGGCAGGCGGCGCACGCCTGCGCACGGGTACGCCCGGGTGGCGGCTCCGCAGACAGGGCCGCAGCGCAGCTGAGGGACAGCAGCGCCGCGGCCGCCAGCCTCACCGCCGAGGCGCCTCGCCCACGTAGCTGATCCGATAGATGGCACCGGCGAAATCGTCGGAGACCAGCATCGACCCGTCCTTCATCATCGCGACATCAACGGGCCGCCCGCGATACAGCCCCGTGGAGTCGTCGAGCCAGCCGTCGGCGAACACCTCGGTCTTGTCGGCCGTGCCGTCGGGCTTGAGGCTGGTGAACATCACGCGGGCGCCGATCGGGGTCGTGCGATTCCAGGAGCCATGCTGCGCGCTGAAGAGTCCCCCCTGGTACTTCGCCGGGAATTGCTTGCCGGTGTAGAACGCGAGCCCCAGGTCGGCGGCATGCGCGTCCGTGTAGACCTGCGGGTTGGTGACGTTCGACGGCAGCGGATCCTTGTCGTAGCCGAATTCCGTGATCCGCGTCTTGCCCTGGATCCACGGATAGCCGAAGAACTGGCCCGCCTGGGTCGCGCGGTTGATCTCGCCCAGCGGGATGTCGTCGCCCATGCCGTCGGTCTGGTTGTCGGTGAACCAGAGCGTGTTGTCCTTCGGGTTGAA
>JANMYH010000096.1:0-16083 GCA_031381925.1 Burkholderiales bacterium
GCAGCGTTCGCCGGCTCCGCAACAGCGCCAGGCGCCGGTGCAGATCGGACGGCCGGCGGTGCAGGCCGCGCCGGTGGAGCGCGCATCTCCGGCGGAACGCGCTTCGCCTGCGGAGCGCGCGTCCCGCGAGGACCGCCAGGACCGTGCCTCTCCGGCCGAGCGTTCCTCGCCGGTGGAACGCGGTGGCGCAGGGCGCGGAGGGCGCGACCGCTAGGCCGCCGGAACTCGCGGCGCGTGCGTGGCGTCAGACTCCAACCTGGAGGACGCCATGGCGCGCAAGGCGATCACCCCTTCGGAATTGCACGACCTCCTGTCTCGCGAGTTCCGCAAGACCGGCGGGGACCATTGCCTGAGGTGCCGCGTGCCAGTACCCACCTTCATCGATTCGAAATCGGGCGCGGCCAACTGGCGCGTCGGGGCGATCGACGAGTGCTCGACGCTCTGCCACTCGATCCTCCAGGACCTGGTCGGCACGCTCTCGGCGAAGTACGAGATCCGGCGGGACGGGAAAGCCGACTGACCTAGTACACCACCACCGAACGGATCGACTCCCCGCGCTCCATCAAATGGAACCCCTCATTGATGTCCTCGAGCGGCAGCGTATGGGTGATGAGCTCGTCGATCTTCACCTTGCCCTCCATGTACCAGTCGACGATGCGCGGCACGTCGGTGCGCCCGCGCGCGCCGCCGAAGGCCGAGCCCTTCCAGACGCGGCCGGTGACGAGCTGGAACGGGCGTGTCGAGATTTCCTGGCCCGCGCCTGCCACGCCGATGATCACCGAGACACCCCAGCCCTTGTGGCAGCACTCGAGCGCCTGGCGCATGGTGGCGGTGTTGCCGATGCACTCGAATGAATAGTCCGCACCGCCGCCGGTGAGATCGACGATCGCGTCGACCACGTTGGACACCGTCTTCGGATTGATGAAATGCGTCATGCCGAACCGCCGCCCCAGCGCTTCGCGCGTCGGGTTGATGTCGATGCCGACGATCTTGTCGGCGCCCACCATCCTGGCGCCCTGGATCACGTTCAACCCGATCCCGCCCAGCCCGAACACCACCACCGTGGCGCCGGCCTCGACCTTCGCCGTGAAGATCACGGCGCCGACGCCGGTGGTCACTCCGCAGCCGATGTAGCAGACCTTGTCGAATGGCGCGTCCTTGCGGATCTTGGCCAGCGCGATCTCCGGCACCACGGTGTGGTTGGCGAAGGTCGAGGTGCCCATGTAGTGCAGGATCGGCTTGCCGCCGATCGAGAAGCGCGAGGTGCCGTCGGGCATGAGCCCCTTGCCCTGCGTCGCGCGAATCTGCTGGCAGAGGTTGGTCTTGCGCGACAGGCAGAATTTGCACTGCCGGCATTCGGGCGTGTAGAGCGGGATCACGTGGTCGCCGGCCTTGAGCGTCGTGACGCCGGGTCCGACGTCCCTCACGATCCCGGCGCCCTCGTGGCCGAGGATCGCGGGAAAGAGCCCCTCGGGATCCGCGCCCGAGAGCGTGAAGTGGTCGGTGTGGCAGATCCCGGTCGCCTTGATCTCGACCAGCACCTCGCCCGCCTTCGGCCCCTCGAGATCGACTTCCTCGAGGGTCAGCGGCTTGCCTGCTCCCCACGCAACGGCGGCACGTGTCTTCATGGGCACCTCGCTCTGTGAAGCACGCAGGTTACCGCGCGCCGTCCGCGCTCGCCATCCGCAGATAGAATCGAGCCGATCAACGTGACTGTCGCCCCCGCGCAGGCGGGGTCCAATTTCAATGCCCAAATTCCGAGGCGCCGACGCCCTCGCATCCTCCCTCGTCGCGCAAGGCGTGAAGCGCCTGTTCACGCTCTCCGGCAATCACGTGATGCCGGTCTTCGATGCGGCACTCGACGCCGGGATCGAGCTGATCCACGTGCGCCACGAGGGCGCCGCCGTACACATGGCCGACGCATGGGCACGGCTCACCGGTGAAGTCGGCGTCGCGCTCGTCACCGGCGGCCCCGGCCACGCCAATGCGGTGGGCGCGCTCTACACCGCCGCGATGGCCGAGTCGCCCGTGGTGCTGCTCTCGGGCCACGCGCCCCTGAACGAGCTCGGCATGGCCGCGTTCCAGGAATTGCGCCAGGCCGAGATGGCGGCGCCGGTCACCAAGGCTTCGGGCGGCAGCTCGAAGGCGGACGACGTCGGCCACGACCTCACGCACGCCGTGCGCGTCGCCCTGTCCGGCCGCCCCGGCCCGGTTCATCTGAGTCTTCCGACGGACGTCCTTGAAGGCACCGCCAGCGCGGGCACCAAAGCGACCTACGACCCGGGAGCAGCCGCTACGGCGATTGACCCGGGCCCGATCCTCTCCGCCCTCGCAAATTCCACCCGTCCCCTCATCCTCTGCGGGCCCTCCTGCATGCGCCGTCCCGGCCGCGCGCTCATGGCCGCCGTCGAAGCAGCGAGCGGCATCCCGGTGATCGGGATGGAGAGCCCGCGCGGGGTGGCGGACCCCAGCCTCGGTGCTCTTGCGCAGATGCTCGCCCAGGCCGACTGCGTGCTGCTCGTCGGCAAGCGCATCGACTTCACGCTCAAGTTCGGGCGCGCCTTCGATCCGGGCTGCGGGGTCATGCAGATCGACCCCGAGGTCTCAGAGTTCGAGCGCAGCCGCCGCGCCGTGGGCGATCGCTTGAAGGGGGTCGCGCAGGCCGGGGCGATCGCCGCGCTCGAGGGGCTGGCCCGGGCGTTTACCAGGCCTTCCACGAGCGGATGGCGCGACGAGGTCCGCGCGGCCGTCGCCCATCGTCCCGCCGAGTGGGATCGCGCCGCCTCGAGCGAGGCGGGGCGGCTGCACCCGGTGCAGGCGCTACGGCCGTTGCAGGCGATCCTCGACGGGCATCCCGACGCGGTCTTCGTGAGCGACGGCGGCGAGTTCGGGCAGTGGGCGCAGGCCTGCCTGAGCGCGCCCCATCGCGTGATCAACGGCGTTGCGGGCTCGATCGGTGCGGCGTTGCCCTTCGCACTCGCCGCGCGCCTCGCGCAACCGCAGGCGCCGGTGATCGCGGTGATGGGCGACGGCACCTTCGGCTTTCATCCTGCCGAAATCGACACGGCCGTGCGCTACCGGCTGCCGTTCGTGGCGGTGGTCGGCAACGACGGGCGGTGGAATGCCGAGTACCAGATCCAGCTGCGCGACTACGGACGCGAGCGGCTCGTCGGATGCGAGCTGCTGCCGACGCGCTACGACCAGGTGGCGGTGGGATTCGGCGGGCACGGCGAGCGGGTCACCACGGCCGAGCAGTTGCTCCCCGCGGCGCGCCGGGCGATGCGGCTGGATCTCCCGGCCGTGCTCAACGTGATGATCGAGGGGTTGGCGGCACCGGTGTACTAGAATCCGGGCATGGAATTGGTGCTTAAGCGCATCGAGCAACGCATAGGTGCGCAGGCGCACCTGTATCCGCTCGACCTGGCCCTGGTCCCGAATTCCGTCACCGTGCTGCTCGGTGCCACGCAGGCGGGCAAGACGACCCTCATGCGCGTGATGGCCGGACTCGACGCGCCCTCGAAGGGTCGCGTGATGGCGGACGGGCGTGACGTGACCGGCAAGCCCGTGCGCAGCCGCAACGTGGCCATGGTCTACCAGCAGTTCATCAACTATCCCTCGATGACGGTGGCCGACAACATCGCCTCGCCGCTGCGCTTGCGCAAGGACGCGCCGGGCCGGCGCGACATCGACCTGCGAGTCAACGAGCTCGCCGCCCGGCTGCACATCGAGCCGTTCCTCGCGCGCCTGCCCGCCGAGTTGTCGGGGGGGCAGCAGCAGCGCGTGGCGCTGGCGCGCGCGCTCGCCAAGAACGCGCCCCTGATGCTGCTCGACGAGCCCCTCGTGAACCTCGACTACAAGCTGCGCGAGGAGCTGCGCGACGAGCTGTCGCAACTCTTCGCGAGCGGCCAGTCCACGGTGGTTTATGCCACCACGGAGCCCACCGAGGCATTGCTGCTCGGCGGCTACACCGCGGTGATGGACGCGGGGGAGCTGCTGCAGTACGGGCCGACGGCCGAGGTGTTCCACCGGCCCCGGTCGATCCGCGTCGCGCGCGCTTTCAGCGACCCGCCGATGAACCTGGTCGCGGCCCAGGCGAGCGGTGGAGGCTTGGCGCTGCCGGGCGGCATGGCGTTGCCCGTGGCGCTGCCCGCGACCGCCTCGAAGGACCTCACGCTCGGCGTGCGGGCCGGCGCGCTGCGCGTCCAGACGCGCGCCGGGGACCTGGCACTCCCGGGCACGGTCGAGCTGGCGGAAATCTCCGGCTCCGACACCTTCGTGCACGTGCAGACGCAGATCGGCGAGCTCGTTGCGCAGCTTACCGGCGTGCACTTGTTCTCGATCGGCGCGGCGGTCACCCTGTATGTGAACCCCGCGCACGCATACGTCTTCGACGCGGCCGGCGACCTGCTCGTGGCCCCGGCTCTCGCCCGGCACTGACATGGCGCGCATCGACCTCGACCTGGCGCACGCCTACCGGCCGAATCCGCAGCGCGACGAAGACTACGCACTGCTACCGCTCACGATGACTTTCGAGGACGGCGGCGCGTATGCGCTGCTGGGGCCATCGGGTTGCGGCAAGACCACCCTGCTGAACATCGTCTCGGGGCTGGTCAAGCCCTCGCAGGGGGGCGTAAAGTTCGGCGGCACCGATGTCACCGATCGCACCCCCCAGCAACGCAACATCGCCCAGGTGTTCCAGTTCCCGGTGATCTACGACACGATGACCGTGGCCGAGAACCTCGCTTTCCCGCTGCGCAACCGCGGCATGCAGGCCGAACGGATCCGGGAGCGGGTCGGCAAGGTCGCCGAGATGTTGGAGTTGAGCGGCCAGCTCGGCATGCGCGCCGCGGGACTCGCAGCCGATGCCAAGCAGAAGATCTCGCTTGGCCGGGGCCTGGTGCGCGAGGACGTCTCGGCGGTCCTGTTCGACGAGCCGCTCACGGTCATCGACCCCCACCTCAAATGGCAGCTGCGGCGCAAGCTGAAGCAGATCCACCAGGAGCTCAAGCTCACGCTGATTTACGTGACGCACGACCAGGTCGAGGCACTCACATTCGCCGACCAGGTGATGGTCATGACGCGTGGCCGGGTGGTGCAGGCCGGCAGTGCCTCCGACCTCTTCGAGCGCCCGCAGCATACGTTCGTCGGCCACTTCATCGGCTCGCCGGGGATGAACTTCCTGCCGGCCGCGGACGGGACGACATTGGGTGTGCGCCCGGAGTATGTGACGCTCGCGGCGCCGCACGCGCCGGGGGCGTTGGCGGCCACCGTCACGCAGGCGCAGGACATCGGCACCTACTGGCTCGTCACGGCGCGCACCGGAAGCGGTGCAAGCGAAGCGGTGATCCGCGCCCGCCTGGGGCCCGAGCAGGACATCCCCGCGGCGGGCGAAGCCATCTGGCTGAACGTCGTCGGCACGCACACTTGCTACTACCGCAACGAGCAACTGGTCGCGGGAGGGGGTGCGTGAAGCCCGTCAACCAGAAGGCGTGGCTCCTGATCCTGCCGGTCGTGATCTGCGTGGCCTTCTCGGCGATCCTGCCGCTGATGACAGTGGTGAACTATTCAGTGCAGGACATCATCTCGCCCGAGCGCCGCGTGTTCGTCGGCACGGAGTGGTTCAAGTCCGTGATGCGCGACGACGACCTGCAGGGCGCGCTCGCGCGCCAGATCACGTTTTCCCTCGCGGTCCTCGCGATCGAGATCCCGCTGGGCATCGCCCTTGCGCTCTCGATGCCGGCCAAGGGGTGGAAATCCTCCGCAGTACTGGTGCTGATCGCCATCTCGCTGCTGATTCCCTGGAACGTGGTGGGCACGATCTGGCAGATCTATGGCCGTACGGACATCGGCTTGATGGGCGCGGCACTGGCCAGGCTCGGCTTCGAATACAGCTACACCGGCAACGCCACCCACGCCTGGCTCACGGTGCTGTTGATGGATGTCTGGCACTGGACGCCGCTCGTGGCGCTGCTCTGCTTCGCCGGGCTGCGCGCCATTCCCGATGCCTATTACCAGGCGGCGAGCATCGACGGGGCCAGCAAGCTCGCCGTATTCCGCTACATCCAGTTGCCGAAATTGCGCGGGGTCCTGATGATCGCCGTGCTGCTTCGCTTCATGGACAGCTTCATGATCTATACCGAGCCTTTCGTGCTCACCGGGGGAGGGCCGGGCAACTCGACGACCTTCCTGTCGCAGTACCTGACGCAAAAGGCGGTCGGCCAGTTCGACCTCGGGCCTGCCGCGGCATTTTCACTGATCTACTTCCTGATCATCCTGCTCCTGTGCTTCATCCTCTACAACTGGATGCAGCGCGTGGGTACCGCCGACAAGGAGGCCGTACGTGAGTAGCCGCCCCAGGCGCTTCCCGGTGGCCGCCCTGTTCCTGGCCCTTTACCTCGTGTTCGCCATCCTGCCGGTGTACTGGATGGTCAACATGTCGTTCAAGACGAACGAGGAGATCCTCTCGACCTTCAGCCTGTGGCCGAACCGCTTCACGCTGGACCACTACCGGACCATCTTCACGGACGAGTCCTGGTATTCGGGCTACATCAACTCCTTGATATACGTCGCCATCAATACCGTGATCTCGCTCGCGGTGGCGCTGCCCGCGGCCTACGCGTTCTCGCGCTACAGCTTCCTGGGCGACAAGCACGTGTTCTTCTGGCTGCTCACCAACCGGATGACGCCGCCCGCCGTGTTCCTGCTGCCGTTTTTCCAGCTCTACACGACGTTGGGGCTCATGGACACGCACATCGCCGTGGCGCTCGCCCACCTGGTGTTCAACGTGCCGCTCGCGGTGTGGATCCTCGAAGGCTTCATGAGCGGCATTCCGCGCGAGATCGACGAGACCGCCTACATCGACGGCTACTCGTTCCCGCGCTTCTTCGTGACCATCTTCATCCCGCTCATCAAGTCGGGCGTGGGCGTGGCCGCGTTCTTCTGCTTCATGTTCAGCTGGGTCGAGCTGCTGATGGCGCGCACGCTCACCAGCGTGAACGCCAAGCCGATCGTGGCCGTCATGACCCGCACGGTGTCGGCCTCGGGCATGGACTGGGGCGTTCTCGCCGCCGCCGGGGTGCTGACCATCGTGCCGGGTGCGATCGTGATCTGGTTCGTGCGCCACTACATCGCGAAGGGATTCGCGATGGGGCGGGTCTAGCATGTTCGAGTGGATGGCATGGACCACGCCGGTGGCGGTTTTCTTCATCTGCATCGTGCTGACGCTGATTGGCATGACGGCGTGGGAGCTGCGGCTGCCCACCGTCTCGCGCAAGGGATGGCTGCCGATCACCACCACGCGCGGCGACCGGCTCTTCATCGGCCTGCTGGCGGCGGCCTACGTGAACCTCGCGTTCGTGGCGGTGAGCGAGCGGATGATCGGCTGGTTCTCGCTCGATCAGGAGCCGTCGATCTGGGCGAGTTTCGTGGTTTCAATGCTGTTGCTTGCGCTGGTGATGCGCAAGGGCTAGTGTGTCGTCGCAGTCAACGAATCGCTCTCAAATAGGGGACAAGAAATGAAATCGAACATGCGTTTGAATGCGGTGGCGCTCGCCGTCACGGCCGCGCTTGCTTGCGGCCAGGGGTGGGCGGGTGAGGCCGAAGCCAAGAAATGGATCGAAGCCGAGTTCCAGCCCTCCACGCTCACCAAGGACCAGCAGGCGGTGGAGATGAAGTGGTTCATCGAGGCCGCCAAGAAGCTGCAGGCCAAGGGCGTGAAGGAAATCTCGGTCGTCTCCGAGACCATCACTACCCACGAGTACGAATCGAAGACGCTGACCAAGGCCTTCGAGGAGATCACCGGCATCAAGGTGAAGCACGACATCATCCAGGAAGGCGACGTGGTCGAGAAGCTGCAGACCTCCATGCAGTCGGGCAAGTCGATCTACGACGGCTGGATCTCGGATTCCGACCTGATCGGCACCCACTATCGCTACGGCAAGATCCTGTCGCTCACCGAGTACATGGCGGGCGCGGGCAAGGAATACACCAACCCGGGCCTCGACCTCAAGGACTTCATCGGGACGAGCTTCACCACTGCGCCCGACGGCCAGCTCTACCAGCTGCCCGACCAGCAGTTCGCGAACCTCTACGGGTTCCGCGCCGACCTCTTCGCCCGCAAGGACCTGAAGGACAAGTTCAAGGCGAAGTTCGGCTATGACCTTGGCGTGCCGCTCAACTGGAGCGCCTACGAGGACATCGCGGAGTTCTTCACCAACGACGTGAAGACCATCGACGGCAAGCCGATCTACGGCCACATGGACTACGGCAAGAAGGACCCGTCGCTCGGCTGGCGCTTCACCGATGCGTGGCTGTCGATGGCGGGCACCGCCGACATCGGCATTCCGAACGGCATGCCGGTCGATGAGTGGGGCATTCGCGTGGGCGACGACAAGTGCACGCCGGTGGGGGCCTCGGTCTCGCGCGGCGGGGCCACCAACTCGCCGGCCGCGGTCTACGCGCTCACCAAGTACGTCGACTGGATGAAGAAATACGCGCCCAAGGAAGCCACCGGCATGACCTTCGGGGAGTCGGGCCCGGTGCCCGCGCAGGGCCAGATCGCGCAGCAGATCTTCTGGTACACCGCGTTCACGGCCGACATGATCAAGAGCGGGTTGCCGGTCGTGAACAGCGACGGCACGCCGAAATGGCGCATGGCTCCCGGCCCGAACGGCCCGTACTGGAAGCAGGGCATGCAGAACGGCTACCAGGACGTGGGCTCGTGGACCTTCTTCAAGGGGCACGATGCCAACAAGACCGCGGCGGCCTGGCTGTACGCGCAGTTCATCACCTCGAAGACGGTGTCGGCGAAGAAGTCGGTGGTGGGCCTCACGTTCATCCGCGACAGTGACATCCGCCACGAGTACTTCACCAAGAACGCGGCCAAGTATGGCGGGCTGATCGAGTTCTACCGGAGCCCCGCGCGCGTCGCGTGGACGCCGACCGGCACCAACGTGCCCGATTACCCGAAGCTCGCACAGTTGTGGTGGAAGAACGTGGCGGTGGCCGTGACCGGGGAAAAGACCCCGCAGGCCGCGATGGACACGCTCGCGGAGGAGATGGACCAGGTCATGGCGCGCCTCCAGCGCGCGGGGATGGCGCGCTGCGCGCCGAAGCTCAACCCCAAGGGCGACCCCAACAAGTACCTGAGCGACAAGGGCGCACCGTGGAAGAAGCTGGCGAACGAAAAGCCGAAGGGCGAGACGATCGCCTATGAAACGCTGCTGAACGCGTGGAAGGCCGGCAAGGTCCGCTGACTTCGCAGGTCCCGCGGCCCCCGGTATTCGAATGCCGGGGGCCGCGCGCTTTCACGGCCGCCCCTGGTAAGCCTCGTCGAACAGGCGTTCGAGCACGGGATGGACGCCGCGCATCCGGTCGACCACCTGCTTCGCCCAGTCGAAATACTTCCGGCGGCGCTTGAGCGGCCAGCCCTTGGGCGCCGAGGCGGCGACATCGCGCAGGTTGCTGATCTTGTCGGCGAGCTTCACGAGCTTGGCCTTGCGCGAGATGTGGGCCGCGTGCTCGATCTGCAGCCGCTTCCTCTCGGGCTTGCGGAGCGTCTTGTCGTCGGTGACTTCCATCACGATGGCGGCGATCTTCTTGCCGAAGCGCTCGGTGAGCTCCTCCCGGGTGGTGTTCGTGTCCTCGACCGTGTCGTGGAGCAGGGCGGCGCAGATGACGTCGGCTTCGTGCACCGCGGCTTCGCGCCAGAGCACGTTGGCGAGCGCGATGGGATGGTTGATGTAGGGCGAGGCCTCGATGTCCTTGCGCCGCTGGTCGCGATGCTTGTGGGCGGCGAATTGCAGCGCCTCGAGAATCTTGTGGATCGACTGCTCCGGCCTCATGAAGTGCCCCATTCGTGGGTCTCACACGCGCTAGTGTGGCGCAATCCGCCCGATGCGGCGATGATGGCAGTTCATGAGCGCACAACACCCCGGTCCGACGAACGAGCAGGTGGCCGAGAACATCGACACCATTCTCGCCTTCCACAAACGCGAGGAGGAGAAGATCAGCCACTCCCAGCGCGCGCTCGAACGCGCGGGCGGCCACTTGGGACGCCCCGCTTTCATCGCCGTGGCGTTGCTCTTCGTCACCGCATGGATCGGTGCGCAGCTCCTCGGGTGGTTCAGTTTCGATCCGCCCCCCTTCTTCTGGCTCCAGGGAATCGTAAGCCTGAGCGCGCTACTGATGGCCGCCGTGATCCTCATCAAGCAGAACCGTCAGTCGGCGATCGAAGCGATGCACGCGCAGCTCGACCTCCAGGTGAACCTGCTGACCGAGCAGAAGGTGAGCAAGTTGATCGAGCTCATCGAGGAGTTGCGCCGCGACCTGCCGATGGTGAGGGACCGGCGGGATGAATCGGCCGAAGCGCTGAAGGAACCGGCCGATCCCCACGAGATGCTGCAGGCGCTGCACGAGAAGCGCGACGAGAATGAGCCGGCGCGCGACTAGCGCGGCACCGGGTTCCGACCGACCACCGTGTTGAGGGTGATTCCCCCCAGCACCATCGCCGCGGCCACAAGCTTCCACGGCGGCAAGGGCTCGCCCAGGAGGAGGGCCGAGGACCCGATGCCGAAGATGGGAATCAGCAACGCGTAGGGCGCGACCACCGACGCGTCGTAGCGCGTGAGGAGCCAGCTCCACGCCGCGTAGCCGAAAAGCGTGTTGCCCACCGCTTGCCACGCCACCGCGGCCCACGCGCCGAGGCTCGCCGTGGCGATCGCGCGCACGCCGGCCTCCCAGCCTTCGAAGGCGAGCGTGAGCGCCATGAGGGGCGGCACCGCGAAAATGCTCGACCAGACCATGAAGCCCACCATGTTGATCGGCGCGGCGCTTTCCCTCGCTGCGCGCTTCACCACGATGTTGGCGCCGGCCCAGGCCATGGCCCCGCAGACCACGATCGCGACCCCGGCGGCGGTGATGGTGGTATCGAGATGGAAGCCGATGACCCCGAGGCCCGCGGCCGCGAGCAGCGACCCCACCCAGGTGATGGCGGTGGTGCGCTCGTGGAAGGCCCACATCGACAGCGCGATGGTGAAGAACACCTGCACCTGGATCACCAGCGAGGCCATGCCGGGCGAGATGTCGGCGCGCATCGCGTAGAAGAGGAAACCGAACTGCGCACCCAGGAAGAGGCCGTAGAGCGCAAGCCAGCGCCACGCGACCCTGGGACGCGCGATGAAGAATGCGAAGGGGACGGCACAGGCGATGAAGCGCAGCCCGGCGAACAGGAACGGCGGCAGCTCCCGCAGCCCCGCCTTGATCACGACGAAGTTCGTGCCCCACACCGCGACGATCAGGAAGGCGAGGGCGATGTGAAGCGGGCGGACGTGGCGCGGGCGGGTCGGCATGCCGACAGATTACCGCGATGACCCGTCAGGTCACCTGGGAGGCCGCTTCTTCTCCAGCAGCGCCTTGAGGTCTTCGAAGGGCTTGTGCGTCGACACCGGAGTTCCCGCGGAAGGGCCGCTTCCCGTTCCCGCCGCCGCTTCGAGCTGGCGCTGATGCTCGTTGTCGTGGCAATACAGGCAGAGCAGCTCCCAGTTGCTGCCATCCGGCGGGTTGTTCGAGTGGTTGTGGTCGCGGTGATGGACGGTGAGCTCGCGCAGGTTGGCGCCCTTGAACTCGCGGGCGCAACGCCCGCAGATCCACGGGTAGATCTTCAGCGCCTGTTCTCGATAGCTCGGTTCGCTCATTCTCGCCGCCTCTCGCTCATTCGGATCGTTCGACTCGCCCATGGCGGTCGAGCCGGTGGCGTTGGCGAAGGATCGCTACGACACGCCGTTCTCGGTACATGGAGGGATTCTCGCACCGGATGGACGTGAAAATACACACTCGCGGGATCCGCGGATAATGAGCCGGGAAGGACTCGCGAGAGGAAAGTCTTTGGAAAAGACGCCCGCGCCTCTGATGGAACTACCCCCGCTGCCCAGGGGCCAACCGCTCGGGCGTAGGTTCACCCAGTACTTGCGCCATCACCGGGCGCGCGTAACCGCCATCGCCGCGGTGGCGGCCGGCACAATCGCGGTGGGCGGGCATTTTCTCGGTGGGCTCGCCGGGTTCTGGGAGTTCTACTCTGTAGCGTCCGGCAAGAAGCACGCCTCGTTGCGCCAAGAGACACCCCCAGTCGCGCTTGCGCAGACGCCACGGCCTTTCAGGTCGGTCGCCGTGCTGCCCATCGCCAGCGACTCTACGCCCTGGGATCAGCGGCGCGCGAAAGAGCTGACACAAGAGCTGACGAACGCGGCCGGGCGCGCCTTTCACGATGGGCTGGTCGTCTCCAGCGGCCTCGCGGCGCAATACAACAGCGTTCCCCGTGATCCGCGCAAGATCGGCCGGGAGTTGAATGTTCGATACCTGGTTGAAGGAACCCTTGCTGCTTCCAGCAGCGGCAATGAGCTGACGATCGAGGTGATCGATTCGCTGGACGGAGCACGACTCTCCACCGAACGCCAAAGGATCGCGCCGTCGGGCGATGCGTCTGTCTCCCTTGGGAAGCTGGGCATTGGGCTTCGGGGCGCGGTGGGAAAGGCAACCGCAAAGGAGATCGCCTCCCTCCCGGGAGGGCAGAGGGCTTTGTGGAGCTTGCTGCTTCGCTTGGATGAAATGGACGACTCGATCACCGGGATGAGGAAGCAACAGGATGTTCTGGAAGAAGCCTTGCGGACGGATCCGGCATTTTCCCCGGCGTTGTCGTATCTGTCGTGGGTCTTGTGGATGCGTCTTGAGAACGAGCCCGAAAATCGGGACTCGTTGGTCAAGGATCTCGATGACGTGACCTTGCGGGCGACGCGCGTGGCGCCTGCCGATCCCCGATCGTGGACCTATCGGGGCATCGCGATGAGGTACCAGAACAATTGGAACGGCGCGTTTTCCGCCAACGACGAGGCGCTGCGCATCGATCCGTTCAAAGCCCAAACGGTGACGCAACGCGCGGCGCTCCTCATCTACGCTGGGCGGCCCTCCGAGGCTTTCAAATGGATAGACCGGGCGCTGGAGCTGGATCCTGCCGATCCAGCGGATGCCACGGTTTATCGCTGCTTCGCTTACATGAACCTCAAACGCTACGCCGACGCCATCGGCCCGTGCGAGACGTCGGTCGCACGAAATCCAGGCTGGACGCGCTACATGTTTCTCACGGCGGCCTACGCTATTGTTGGCAACGCGCCGGCGGCTGAGCAGTGGAAGACCAAACTGATCAAGGCCAATCCCCATGTCTCCGTCCAATTCATTCGAGACATGAGGGTCACCGATAATCCCGAGGCTATCGCGCAGATGGAGCCTTGGCTGGCCGGGCTGCGCAAGGCAGGAATTCCCGAGAAATAGAAACGAGTGGTGGCCCTCTCCCACGCCAAGGCCGTAGCAGCCGCTGGAGGAAAATGAAAAATGCCGGTGGCTCGCGCCACCGGCATTCGGATTGCTGCTTGCTTGTTACTTGCCGTCGCGGTCCGAGTCGCCAGGGGTGGCGCGCTCGATCGCATCGCTCGCACGATGGAAGGCATCCTTGGTCGCGTGCTTGGCGTTGTCCCACGCGAGGGTGGACTTGCCCTTGGCGCGCTGCCAGTCGCGGCTGAGATCGGCTTCCACGTCATCGAACTTGCGGCCGGGGTACTTGGTGACGCCGTCGACGCCGTAGCGATACGCGGGGCCGTAGTCGTCGAACGTGGCACCCTTGGTCACATACGGGCGCTTCACATACTCTTCGCGCCAGTAGGCTTCTTCCATGGTGGGGTCGATCGACTCGGCAATGCCCTTGCCGGCCAATCCGCCAACCACCGCGCCCACGGCAGCGCCGATGACGGTGCCCACGGGTCCCGCTACGGTGCCGGCTGCCGCGCCGGCGGCCATGCCACCGGCGGCTGCGCCGAGGCCGGTACCGACAGGGTGCGCGCCGGGAGCTCCGGTGATCGGATCGCGGTTCGGGGTGCCTTCGTTTCTGTTTGTCGTCATGATTGATCTCCAGTAGTAGTTGTAGTTACAGGGCTTACATCACCCGTCGCCTGCGTGCCATTCCCGACATGAGAATGCCAAGCGCGGCTTGCCCCAGGGTTTGAACCAGTTGCGGATGCCTTGCGTAGAAGCGGCTGACCGTCTGGATGATGTTGGGGTTCTGTTGCGCCGCCTGCGCGGTCGCCAACTCGATGTCGCGCGGCCCGATCTCGCGCGCGTCTTGCGGGGAAACCTGGCGGCCCTGGCCCATGCGGCGGAGCAACCCGCCGTGGGCTCCGCCACCGGCCGCGCCGGCCAGTGCGCCGCCGCCGAGGGACCCGAGGATCTCGTTCAGCAGGCCGGCGCGCGTGTTGTCGTCGGAGCGCTCGTAGAGTTGGCCGATCATCTGCTCGGCGGGCGGCGTCACGTCCGAGTTGAACGCTTCCTCGAGGCCGTGGCCGATGTCATCGACATCAGCTTCGCGCGCAACCTGGCCGAAGTCCTCGAAGATTTCCGGTGGGGGCCGATAGGGAGGCTCTTGGTACTGGTTGAGAACGTCGAGTAGTCCCATGACTGTCTCCTCGCAGAAATCGACCTGTTGGACGGCGGTGACGTCGAGTGGTTCAGCCGTAGTCCGAATGGAGCGGGCGCGCGATAATGCGATCGGTAAACATTTCGGGGGCGCGATGGAAAAAGGTGCGCGCGGGTGGAAAGTCTGGGCGGTGTGCGCATCTCTCGTCGCGATTTCCGCCCATGCATTCAAGCTTCAAGCGTGGGAGGCGGCGCCTGGCGCGCCCTCGATCGTCACGCCGGACCGCCAGGCGCGAGCGTTCATGCAGCAATTCCGCGTGGACGTCCACGAGCGCATCACGCGACGCGCCTACGAGCGGGCCGGCGTCGCATTGCCTGCGGCAGTGCTGGCCGGGATTCGCTGGAACGACAATCCGCCGTCGCTTCGCGCGAACCCGCTCTTCGGCGGCTGCCTGGGGCGCCCTGCACCGGTGGCTGACGGGATGGCGTGCTGGGCGAGAATCCTGCGACTCGACAGCGTCGCCCTCGCGGCGCTCACCCAGCGGGAGAAGAGCCTCGCGCCCTTGCGCAGCCACTTTGGCGACATGCAATTCCTGCACGCGATGGCGGGGCGCTCCGGGGAGTCGGCCGAGGAGACGCGGCGCAACATCCTGCGATGGTCGGAGTTCGCCTATCGGGTCGCCCTTGGGGAAATCGCTCCGGGGTCGAAGGTCTCCGCCCTGGGGCGCGGCGAATCGGCCCTGGATCCGGACACCGCGCAATGGATCGGAAACCTTTTCCGAGGACCGTCGGTGAGGCACCAGACCGTGGAGGATCTCTTCCTGCCACGCTCGTCGAGCGTTCGCCTGGTGGCTTTCGGCAGCCTTCTGCACCTGGTCGAGGATTCGTATTCGGCGGCGCATGTCCGGCGACACTCGGCGCGCGTCCAGGGCAACGGCTGCCTGAGCTACGATGCCGATGACGCGGTCGCACAGTTCCAGACCTACGTCGGACAGGACACCGAGAAGCACGGCGTTTGCGACGACGCGCCCGATTGGCTTGACACGGAACGAGCCGAAAGCCCGATCGGGGCCATCGCGGAAGTCGTGACGGCTTACGAAGCGGGCCGGGAATGGCCGGTGGTGCGTGCGATCCTCGAGGAAAGGATTTTCCGGCTCTTGGATTCGGTGCTGGCAGCGCAACCCGGGGCGTGTTTCGAATGGCGCCTCACGGAATCGAATGCGAATGCGAAAGCGGAGGCAGTGACCGTGGTGAAGTGCGACTGATGGACATCTGCGACCTGTTCCACATTGACGTTCCCATCATCCAGGCGCCGATGGCGGGCGTGCAATTGGGAGCGCTCGCCGCCGCGGTGTCGGAAGCGGGCGGGCTCGGCTCGCTTCCCTGCGCGATGCTCGCGCCCGAGGCGATCCGGACCGAGCTGGAGCTCATCCGGTCGCGCACCCGCAAACCCTTCAACGTGAATTTCTTCACTCACGTGGTGCCGGCGCCCGACGCAGCGCGCGAGGCGGCGTGGCGAGTTGTCCTTGCACCGTACTACCGCGAGTTCGGCATCGACCCGGCCACCATTCCCGCCGGTCCGGGGCGCCTTCCGTTCAGCGACGCCGCGGCCGACGTGCTGGAGGC
>JANMYH010000107.1:0-2339 GCA_031381925.1 Burkholderiales bacterium
GCAGATACGCGTGGCGGGCCCCGAGTTCCCGCGCCGCGCCGAGCAGGCTCGCGACCACGTCCCGCGCGAGGCCCCGGCGGCGCGCGGTCTCCCGGGTCACGATGTCGAAGAGGCCGGCGCAATCATCCTCGACGATCGCCAGTCCCGTGGCGGCGACCTCGCCTTCGAGCTCGATGGCGACCGCGCGCATGGCGAGCGGCATGCCCTCGAGGCGGGCGAGGTGCGCGGCGCGATGCTCGAGGGGGGAGGCGCGCATCGCGCCCACCGCGTCGATCCATGCCGCGAGATTCATCACCCGGGCGCTGCCCCGCGCATCGGCCGGGATCGCCGCGGACTCCACCGCGGTCGTGTCGAAGCGCGCGTAGCCGCGCTCCGCGAGCTGGGCGTCGAGCGAGGCGGGCTGCGAGAAGGGCGTGAGGCGGAAGAGCGCCGGCAATCGCGCGCGCGCGTAGAGCCGCTCGCAGTAGGCGACCTTCTCGTCGAGCGGGCGGGACGAGGCATACACCGCGTTCACGGAGCGTGCGCGCTTCGCCTTGCCGGGCGCGAGCCGCAGGAGCCAGCCGTCGTACAGGAGCTGCCCGGGCGGCGCGGACGAGTTGAGGCTCAGCTCCTCGAGGCGCCGCGCGTCCGGGGCGTTGCTCAATTCCCGGGCGTCACGGCCGCAGGCGCTTGCCCGAGGCCGAGTCGAAGAAGAAGAGCTTGCCATCGCGCACGTGGAAGACGAGGTTCGCGCCGGCCTCGGGCGTGGCGTGGCCATCGACGCGCGCGACCAGCGTCGCCCCGCCCAGCACGCCGTGCACCAGCGAGTCGGCGCCGAGCGCCTCCACGGAATCGACCTTGTAGCGGAACACCGGCCCTGCGCCCTCCCCGGCCTCGAGGTGCTCCGGGCGCACGCCCACGGTGATCGCCTCGGGGGCGCCGGCACGCAGCGCAGCCGGCAACTCGATGCGCATCTCGCCGCCCACGTCGACCGCGTCGCCCACGCGCTTGCCGGGCAGGAAGTTCATCGCGGGGGACCCGATGAAGCCCGCGACGAAGAGGCTCGCGGGATCGTCGTAGACGTCGATCGGCCGGCCCACCTGCTCGACCCTGCCGGCGTTCATCACGATCATGCGGTCCGCGAGCGTCATCGCCTCGACCTGGTCGTGGGTCACGAAGATGCTGGTGGTACGCAGCTCCCGGTGCAGCTTCTGGATCTCGAGGCGCATCTGCACGCGCAACTTGGCATCGAGGTTCGAGAGCGGCTCGTCGAACAGGAACGCGGCCGGCTCGCGCACGATGGCGCGCCCCATCGCCACGCGCTGGCGCTGGCCTCCGGAGAGCTCGCGCGGGCGGCGCTGCAGGAGCTGTCCCAGCTCGAGGATCTTCGCCGCGCGCTGCACGCGCTGGTCGATATCCTCCCTGGAAAGCTTGCGGATGCGTAGTCCGTAGGCCATGTTGTCGTACACGCTCATGTGCGGGTAGAGCGCGTAGTTCTGGAACACCATCGCGATGTTGCGGTCCTTGGGCTCGACCTCGTTCACCACGCGCCCGGCGATCGAGATCTCGCCGGAGGTGATGGTCTCGAGGCCCGCGATCATCCTGAGGAGCGTCGATTTGCCGCAGCCCGAGGGACCCACGATCACGATGAACTCGCCATCGGCGATCGTGGCATCCACCCCGTGGATCACCTGCAGGATCTTGGTGTAGCTCTTCTAGACGTCCTGGAGAACGATCTCGGCCATCGCTATTTTTCCGTCTCCACAAGGCCCTTCACGAACCACTTCTGCATCAGGATCACTACCAGCGCGGGGGGCAGCAATGCGAGGATCGCGGTCGCCATCACGAGGTTCCACTCGGTGAGCGCGTCGCCGCCGACGATCATTCGCTTGATGCCGATCACCACCGTGTACATCGACTCGTCGGTGGTCACGATCAGCGGCCACAGGTACTGGTTCCAGCCGTAGATGAACTGGATCACGAAGAGCGCGGCCATGCTGGTCTTGGACAACGGCAGCACCACGTCCCAGAAGAAGCGCATCGGCCCCGCGCCGTCGATGCGCGCGGCCTCGGCGAGCTCGTCGGGGATGGTCATGAAGAACTGCCGGAAGAGGAACGTCGCCGTGGCCGAGGCGATCAGCGGCAGCGTGAGCCCCAGGTGGGTGTTGAGGATGCCGAGGTCGGAGACGACCTTGTAGGTCGGGATGATGCGCACCTCGACCGGCAGCATCAGGGTGATGAAGATCATCCAGAAGAAGAAGTTGCGCAGTGGAAAGCGGAAATACACGATGGCGAAGGAGGCGATGATCGAGATCGCGATCTTGCCGACGGCGATCGCCAGCGCCATCACCAGGCTGTTG
>JANMYH010000217.1:0-4356 GCA_031381925.1 Burkholderiales bacterium
GCATTCCGGGAAGGAGGGCGGCGAGCAACAAGGCGGCCGTCCTCATCGGCCGGTCATCCCTTGACGCCACCGGCCATCAGCCCCTCGATGTAGTGCCGCTGCAGGACGAGAAACAGCGCCAGCACCGGCAGCACCGTGACGACGGAACCGGCCATCATCAGCTCGTTGTCCTGCACGTGCTCGCGTGAAAGCGAGGCGAGTGCCACGGGAAGGGTGTAGTGCCCCTGGTCGGTGAGCACGATGAGCGGCCACATGAAATCGTTCCAGCTCGCGAGGAAGCTGAACATCGCGAGCGTGACGATGATGGGGCGCAGCAGGGGCACGATGATGCGTGCGAAGATGGCGAGCTCGCTCGCGCCGTCGACGCGGGCCGCTTCGATGAGCTCGTCGGGAATCGAGCGCGCGTACTGGCGCACGAGATAGATCCCGAAGATGCTGGCCAGCGCCGGGAGGATCACTCCGCCGTAGGAGTTCACCAGGCCGAGGGCCTTGAGCTCCAGGAAGAGCGGCATCATCGCGACCTGTCCCGGGATCACCAGCGCGCCGACGAGGGCCCGGAAGATGCGCTCGCGGCCGGTGAAATCGAGCTTGGCAAAGGCGTAGCCCGCCATCACGTTGAACAAAACCGAGCCGAGCGTGACGGCAGTCGCTATCAGGACGCTGTTGAAGAGGTAGCGGCCCATGCCCGCGCGCTCGAAGAGCGCCCGGTAGTTGTCGAGCGTGACGCTCGTGGGCAGCAACGGGGGCGGCAACGTGCTCGCGGCGCCCGCGGGCATGAACGACACCGAGAGCATCCAGAGCAGGGGAAACAGGCTCATTGCCGCCAGGCCCGCGAGCAGGCCGTTGACCGCGAACCCCGCGAAACGCGAATTCACGCCATGCCCCTGGAACGCGCGAATCGCAGCAGTCCCGCGGATGCCGCGAACACCAACCCGAACAGCAGGAACGCGACGGCGGATGCGACGCCGAGGTTCCACCACTTGAAGCCCTGCTCGTACATGAAATAGAGCACGCTCAACGTGCTCTTCAGCGGACCTCCCTCGGTCATCACGTAGGGTTCCGCGAAGAGCTGGAAGTAGCCCGCCATGGTGAGGACGGAGACCAGGCTGAGCAGGGGCCCGAGGCCCGGCAGGGTCACGTGCCGGAACTGCTGCAGCCGCGTGGCGCCGTCGATGCGCGCCGACTCGTAGAGCTCGTGCGGGATCGCCTGCAGGCCCGCGAGCAGGATCACCATGTTGTAGCCGAAGTTTTTCCAGACCGCGAGCAGGATGATGGTGGGCATCGCCCAGTGCGGGTCGCCGAGCCAGTCGACCGGGTCGATCGCGAGCGTGGCGAGCGCTTCGTTGACCAGCCCATAGCGGGTATGGAAGAGGTAGCGCCAGACCACCGCCACTGCGACGAGCGTGGTCACCACCGGGGCGAAGAGCGCAGTGCGGAAGAAGGCCTGGGCGCGGGCAAGCGGTGAATTGAGCAGCAAGGCCGCGCACAGCGAAAGCCCGATCGACAGGGGCACGCCGACTGCCACGAAATACAGGGTGTTTCCGAGCGCCTTCCAGAAAAGGGGTGTCTGCAGGAGCAGGAAGTAATTGTCGAGGCCGACGAAGCGAAGGTTGTCGAGGCTGGCGAGCGCATACAGGTCGAAATCGGTGAAGCTCAGGGCGAGCGCCGCCGCGACCGGTAGCAGGAAGAATCCGCCGATGATCGCCAGGGCGGGTGCCGCGAATCCCCACGCCGCCAGTCGCGGGATCATCGCGCAGGCCGCCGTGCGAGCATCCAGCGGCGCTTGTCGAGCATCGCGTCCACGCGCTGGTCGAGCTCGGCGGGCGCGCGCTCGATCGGCAAGCGCCCGCGTACGACCTCCTCTGCCACGACCTGCATCTCGTTCACGATGCGTTCCCATTCGGGGACCGCGGGCGCGGGCCGGACCCGCTCGAGCTGCTCGCGGAACGCGCGCGCGTACGGATCGCCGGCGAGCCGCGCATCGGCCCAGGTCGCGCGGCGCGGCGGCAGGTTGCCGGTCAGCGCGTGGAACTGCTGTTGCACTTGCGGCTCCGAAAGGTATTCGACCAGGCGCCAGGCGGCGTCCTTGCGGCGCGACGCCTTGAAGACGACGAGGCTCGATCCGCCCGCGATCGAGGCACCGGCCCCGCTCGGCCCGGGCAGGGGCGCCGTCATCCAGTCGTGCTGGCGCTCCGGCGGCAGGCGCTTCTTGAACTCGGCGATGTTCCAGGGGCCGGAGACGTAGAAAGCGAAGAGACCGCGGCCGAACTCGGTCCAGACGTTCGAGACCTGGGTGTTGCTCATGCTCGGCGCCCACTCGTTGCGGAACGCCGTGACGTAGAAATCGAGCGCCCGGCGAAAGCCTTCGCCGCGGAAATCCCCGCGCCGCCCGTCGCCCGCGAGGAGCGGCTGCGGCCCCTGCAGGCTCAATGCCAGCAGGGGCTCGAATTCGTTCAGCGGAAAGAGAATCGCATAGCGGTCGGGACTGCGCTGCTTGATCGCCGCCATCATGCGCGACCATTCCTCCCACGAGCGCGGTGGATGGTCGAATCCGGCCTGCGCGAGCAGGTCGCGTCGGTAGAAGATGAGCCGTGTGTCGACGTACCAGGGAACTCCCCGCAGCACCCCGTCGATGCGGTTCGTGTCCCAGATGCCGGCGAAATAATCGTCTTGCACGACGATCGACGACGCTGCCACGCGTGCATCGAGCGGCTCGAGAGCGCCGAGGGCGGCGAACTCCGGCACCCAGGTATTCCCCAGCTGGCAAAGATCGGGAAGGGCATCGCCGGCGAATGCGGTGAGGAGCTTCTCGTGCGCGGCGGTCCAGGGAAGCTGCTGCACCTTCACGCGCACGTCGGGGTAGCGTCGCTCGAACTCGGGCAGCAACTGGGAGATCACCTCGGCCTCGCGTCCCATGACCCAGAAGTCGAGCTGGGTGCGGCTCGCGTCGCGTTCGGCGCACCCGGCGAGGAACGCACCCAGCAGCGCGAGCGCACGGACGCAAACGCCGAGGCGCTTCATGGGTTGCGCAGGGGCGAGTCGAGCCATCCACCGGAGAATCCCGCGCGCTCGAGCCCGCGCCGGATGTGCGGGTTGCCGCGCAGGGTGCGCCACACGAGGTCGCTTCGATGGTTCTCGATCATGGCGATGATGGGCCCCTGGTCGATGCCGAGGTAGTCATTATCGACCCAGCCGAAACCCGGGACGCGACGCCCGTGATGCAGCGCTACGTCGTAATCGAAACTCGGATTGAACGCATCGAGGAAACCGTATCTCGCGTAGATATGCTCGCCGTAGCGGCGATGCATCTCTTCGACGGCCGGAATGACGATTTCGGGAGCGAAGGGAAGGCTGCTCGCGGCAGCGGTCGGGGCGATCGTGCCGTCGTCGGAGTTGTACTCGATGCCGACGCCGCGCGCATTGTAGGTTCGGAATCGACGCGTCTCGCCGCGATAGGGAAGCTCGACGTCGGCAGGCCCATCGCAGGCCGTCAGTCCCCAGACATTCTCGCCATAGCCTTTCCAACCCATCGGGTTGGCGATCGCGTAGGCCCGGTGCGCGTAGGCCGCGCGTCGCGAATTCTCGAAGTAGTCGATGCCGCGGCGCCGCATGAACTCATCGCGAATGCCGCGGAAATCGATCCAGACGTGCGAATACTGGTGACCGAAGAGCGGGGTGAAGGTGAGATGCGCGGGTCCGTAGAGCGGCCCCCAGGTGCGGGCATAAGGTTCGGTCCAGGCCGACCACGCCTCCGGGCCGACCGCGCGGGTGGGGGAACCGAGGGCAAGGATGTAGACGATCATCGCCTCGCTGTATCCCTTCCAGTCGTAGGCAATGAAGCCCGATTCGGGGCGCCAGCCGTGGGAGATCGCGGCGCCGCGCACCTGCATCCACGGCCAGTCGATGCGCGCGTAGATCTCGTCGACCAGGCGCCGGATCTCGGCCTCGTCGGCGCTGCCGCGATCGAAATAGGAACGGCAAAAGAGCATTCCGCCCATGAGGAGCGCCGTGTCGACCGTCGACAGCTCGATGTCGCCGTACCGCGTCCCGGTCTTCATGTCCAGGAAGTGATAGAAGAAGCCCTTGTAGCCCGCGGTGCCGGTGGCTCCGGGTCCTTGCGGTGCGTCGCGGAAGAAGCGCACGGTCGCGAGCACCCGCTCGATCGCCTGCACGCGCGTGATGTAGCCGCGCTCGACCCCGATCGGATAGGCGGTGAGGGCGAAGCCGACCGCGGCGATGCTCGAGAACGACGGGGTGGGATAGCGATCCGGCGAGAGCCCGCTGTTTGCCGGAGTCGTCTCCCAGAAAAAATCGAAGGTGCGCCGCGCGAGATCGTCGAAGAGCGGCGCCCGCGCG
>JANMYH010000232.1:0-13969 GCA_031381925.1 Burkholderiales bacterium
CGCGCGGCGAGGACGAGGTGATCGAAGCGGATCTCCATGGAGGTATCATTTTCCCATGTTCACGCCCCGCATAGCTCGAATCGGCGTCGCATCCCTTCTGGCGCTGTTCTGCCCGGCCGCGGAGTCCCAGGATCCGCCGGGCGCGCGCATGCGCGCCGCCGCCGAGGCCGTGGTCGCCTCGGTGGAGCCCGGCAAGCGAGCCCGGCTCGTCCTGCCGCTGGCGGACCCGCAACGAACCGAATGGCACTACACGCCGCGCTCGCGCCCGGGCCTCGCGTTCGGCGAGCTCGATGCCGCGCAGCGCGACGCCGTGCACCGCCTGCTCAGGACCGCCCTTTCTTCGGTGGGGCACCGCAAGGTCCTGAACATCATCGAGCTCGAGCTGGTCCTTCGCGAGATCGAGACCTTCGGCCTGCTGCGCGATCCCGGGAAATACTCCGTGGTGTTCTTCGGGGCTCCCGGCGCATCCCAGCCCTGGGGCTGGCGCTTCGAGGGCCACCACCTCTCGCTCAACTTCACGCTGCGCGGCGATGCCGCCGTCGCGACGACGCCGAGCTTCTTCGGCGCCAATCCCGCCGAAGTGAGGAAGGGTCCCCGCCAGGGCCTGCGGGTGTTGGCGGCCGAGGAGGACGAGGCGAGGAAGCTGCTGGGATCGCTCGACGCCGCGCAGCGTCGCGCGGCGATCGTCAATTCACGCAGCTACGGCGATATCGTCACCGCGGCCAGGGATCGCGTGGCGCCCCTCGACAACCGGGGCGTCGAGGCGCGCGCGCTGGGAGAAGCGCAGAAGGCGCAGCTGAAGAAGCTGATCGAGACATACGCCGACAGCTTCGAGCCGCAGCTTCGCGCCGATCGGATCGCGCGGGCGGGCGAGGACTTCGACGCGGTTCGCTTCGCGTGGGCTGGGCCGACGGAGCGCGGCAAGCCGCATTATTACCGCGTGCAGGGCGCGCGGTTCCTGATCGAGTACGACTCGTCGCAGAACGACGGCAACCACGTGCACACGGTGTGGCGCGATTACGACGGCGACTTCGGGCGGGACCTGCTACGCGAGCACCACACGTTGGCGCGTGGGACATCCCATCGGCACTGAGACCCGGGCAGGAGCCCGGGTCGTTCCCTAGTCCATCGTGATGTTCTCGTCCGCCATGACTTTCTTCACGGCCGGCCGCGCGAGGACGCGGTCGGCCAGTGCCGAGTAGTTGGCGAGCGACTTGACCGGGTAGCCGTTGCGGTTTCCCCAGCGGTAGAACACCAGCAAGTAAGCGTCGGCAACCGTGTAATGCCCGCCGATGCACCACTTGTGCCCCTTCAGGAGGGAGTCGATCTCCTTCAGGTAATCGCCGTACATCTGGCGCGCCTTGGTCTTGATCGCCTCCTGCGCCGCCGAATCGTCGGCGTAGCGGGTCGGCCGCACCAGGTGGCCGTAGGTGGTGTGCACCGAGTTGGACAGCCACGCCATCGTCGAGACGCACATCGCCTGGTGGCGGGTGTCGTCGGGCCAGACCTTCGCCTGCGGATAGCCGCCGCCGAGATAGGTGAGGATGCCGACGTTCTCGGTCATCGCGTGCCCGTTCACGATCAGGGTCGGCACGCGCCCGCGCGGGTTGACCGCGAGGTATTCGGGCTTGCGCTGGTCGCCGGCGGCGAGGTCGAGCCGCACGGTGTCGTAGGGCTGCCCGACTTCCTCGAGGGCGATGTGCGAGGCGAGCGAGCAGGCGCCCGGTGCGTAGTAGAGCTTCATTCCCATGGCAGTGTCCTTAGAGGCGTGTGATCAACGAGGAAGTATCCCACCGATTGTTGCCCGCTTTCTGCACCTCGCCGTAGTACTTGTCGACGACTTCGGTCACCGGGAGCTTCGCGCCGTTGCGCTTGGCTTCCTCGAGGCAGATGCCGAGATCCTTGCGCATCCAGTCCACCGCGAAACCGAAGTCGAACTTGCGCGCGTGCATGGTCTTGCCGCGGTTCTCCATCTGCCACGACTGCGCCGCGCCCTTGGAGATCACGTCGAGCACGAGCTCGGCATCCAGGCCCGCCTTCTCGGCGAACGCGATCCCCTCGGAGAGCGCCTGCACCAGCCCCGCGATGCAGATCTGGTTCACCATCTTGGTGAGCTGCCCCGAGCCGGCCGGCCCCATCAGCGTCACGGCGCGGCCGTAGGAGTCCATCACCGGCTTGGCGAGCTCGAACGCGGCGGACTCGCCCCCGCACATGACCGTGAGCTTGCCGTTCTCCGCCCCCGCCTGGCCGCCCGAGACCGGCGCGTCGATGAAATCGACGCCCTTCGCCTTCGCCTCGGCGAACACCTTGCGCGCGGCGTCCGCCGACGCCGTGGTGTGGTCGACGAGGACGGCCCCACGCTTCATGCCGGAGAGCGCGCCGTCGCGTCCCAGGGCCACCTCCAGCAGATCCTTGTCGTTGCCGACCATCAGCATCACGAAATCGGCGTCCTTCGCCGCGGCCGCCGGGGTGGGCGCGGACTTGCCGCCGTGCTTCTTCACCCACTCCTCGGCTTTCGAGCCGGTGCGGTTGTACACCGTCACGTCGTAGCCCTTCGCCTTGAGGTGCCCAGCCATCGGGAACCCCATCACCCCCAAACCCACGAATGCGATCCTGGTGCTCATTTTCTTTAGCTCCTTGCCTGGATTCCCGCCTGCGCGGGAATGCTGTTTACGGGATTCGGGGGCTCGCGGCCTTCGAGCACGGCGCAGAGGTTAGCGGCTGCGGTGTTGCACATCACGATGCGGGTGGCGCGCGACGCGCTGCCGATATGCGGAGTCATGACGACGTTGCGCAGCCCGAGGAATCCGGGATGCACGCGCGGCTCGCCCTCGAAGACATCGAGCCCGGCGGCGGCGATGCGCTTCGTGCGCAGGGCCTCGACCAGCGCGCCATCGTCCACCACGCCACCGCGCGCGGAATTCACCAGCACCGCGGTGGGCTTCATCCTGGCGATCTCGGCGGCACCGATCATGTGGTGGGTGGCCGGCGAGTAAGGCGCCATCACCACCACGAAATCGGACTCGGCGAGCAGGCGGTCGCGCTCGACCCACCGCGCATTCAATCGTTTCTCGTCGCCATCCGCGAGCCGCGTGCGGTTGTTGTAGATCACCCGCATGTCGAAGCCCGCGCCGCGGCGCGCGATCGCCTGGCCGATGCGCCCCATTCCGATGATGCCGAGGGTCGCATGGTGGATGTCCTGCCCGAGGAAGTACTGCACGCCGAAGGCGATCTTCCAGTCCCCGGCGCGCACGTAGGCGTCGCCCTCCGCGATGCGCCGCGCGGCCGCCATGAGCAGCGACCAGGTGAGGTCCGCGGTGGTGTCGTCGAGCACGCCCGGCGTGTTGGTGACGCGGATCCCGCGCCTCGTGCACGCGGGGACGTCGATGTTGTTGTAGCCGACCGCAATGTTCGAAATGACCTCGAGGCCGGGGCACTGCGCGAGGATCGGCTCGTCGAAGCGGTCCATGACGGTGGCCAGCGCGCCACTCGCGCCCTGCAGGCGGCGCGCGAGCTCGTCGGGCGGCCAGGGGCGATCGTCGGCGTTGTGGTCGACCGCGAAGCGCTTCGCGAGCGCGTCCACGACTTCGGGAAAGACGCCCCGGGTGATCAGGACCTTTTTCAAATTCGGCGAAGTGTCAGTTTGCCGTCGTGCCGTAGATGAAGTTCGGCAGCCACAGCGTCATGCCCGGCCAGATGTACATGCACACCAGGCACAGGATCACGATCAGCATGTACGGCATCATCCCCGCGAAGATCTGGTTCAGCGTCACGTGCTTGGGCGCGACTCCCTTGAGATAGAACGCCGACATGGCCACCGGTGGAGAGAGGAACGCCGCCTGCAGGTTTACCGCCACCATGGTGCCGAAGAGTATCGGGTCCACCTGGAAGTGGGCGAGCAGCGGGATGAAGATCGGCACGAAGATCACGATGATCTCGGTCCACTCCAGCGGCCAGCCGAGGATGAAGATGATCGCCTGCGCTAGCAGCATGAACTGCAGCGGCGTCAGGTTGAAGCTCAATACCCAGCGCTCGATCAGGCCCTGGCCGCCGTGCAACGCGAACACCGCCGAGAAAAGCCCCGCGCCGACGAAGAGCCAGCACACCATCGCGGTGGTCTTAGCGGTTAGGAACGTGGATTCCTTCAGGTTCTTGAGGAGCTTCCGGTCCGAACCGAGGTCCCAGATCCAAGGCGCGATGGTGCCCGCGAAGAGCGCCCCGAGGGTCGCGGAAACCAGCAGCGTCATGGGGTCCGTGCGTCCCATCGCGAGGCCGAGGCCCAAACCCCCGAGGAGGCCGCCCAGGCTCCACCAGAGCACGCGCTTCGAATATTTCGCGTAGCCGGCGAGGTACATGGCGCCGAGGGCGCCGACCGCGGCCGATTCGGTCGCTGTCGTGATGCCGAAGAGGATCACCGCCAGCACGATGAACGTGAGGATGCCGAGCGGCACCACCGACGCCTCGAGGAGCTTCAGGATCTCGAGATGCTCGCCGTCCATGCGCGCGTAATAGATCGCGAGCACCACGCCGAAGAGCGCGACGAATCCCCAGAACCACTGGTAGAAATTCTCCGGGATCTTGCCGACGTCCTTCGCCTCGATCACCTCGGCCCCGCCCATCTCCTGCGGCGGCGCGCCGGCCCGCTCGGGCTCGCCCTCGGGCACCTTGAGCTCCTCCGCCCCGAGCGCCTGCGGTGCCTCGCCCTCCGCGGGCGGCTCCGCGAGCCCGGTGGACCCTGCCGCCTTCGGCGGCTCCGCGAGGCCGGTCGCAGCCCCGGACGGTGTGTCGGCCCTGGACGGTCCCGTGCTCATCTGCATCGGCGCCGAAGTCGCGACTTCCGGCGCGCTGTGTACGACGATGTACCAGTAGACGGAAGCGAAGAGCGCCACCACCAGTGCGAGCGGCACCAGTGCGACGAGGAACGCCTTGAAGATGACTCCGTAGGAAACCTCGCCCTTCACCGAACCCGGGCTCACGACCGCCTTGGCCAGGCCGCCGATGATGCGCTTGCCGGGCCCGCGCTCGAGCTTCTGCACCCACGGCGGGACCGGCAACCGGAACTTGTCGTCGGGAAGCTTGGGCGCGACCTTCGGGTTGATCATGGCCCAGCCGATGATGTAGACCAGGTAGAGGAAGGTGAGGAAGAAGCCGGGGATCATCGCCGCGGCGTAGAGCTTCACGATCGACACGCCCGCGACCGCCGCGTAGACGATCAGCATCACCGAGGGCGGGATCAGGATCCCGAGCGTGCCGCCGGCGGTGATCACGCCCGAGGCGAGGCGCACATCGTAGCCCGCGTTCAGCATCGGGCGCAGCGCAATCACGCCCATCAACACCACCACGGCGCCGACGATGCCGGAAGCGATGCCCCAGAACGCACACACCAGGAGCGTTGTCACGGCGAGCGAGCCGGGGAGCTTCCGGAAGGCGAGCTGCACGCTGAAGAACATCTTGTCGACCAGCGCCGCCCTCTCGATGATGTATCCCATCAATACGAACAGCGGTATCGACAACAGCGTGTCGTTGGTCATGACCCCGAAGGTGCGCTGCACGAAGAGGTCGAAGACCCGGTTGTCGAGCCAGTGCACCGAGGGGTCGTAGAAGGCGACGAACCCGAAGAACATCCCCAGGCCCATCATCGTGAAGGCCGTCGGGAAGCCCATCATGATCGCCACCACGATGAGCCCGAGCATGGTGAGGCCGAGTGCGGGATCGCTCACTTTTTCTTGTCCTTGCTCTGTTGTTGGAGCGCTTCGTCCTCGAATTCGTGCTCGACGCTCACGCCGCGTTGCACGGCGCTTTGCTGGATCTGGTGGGCCTGCGAGATGGCCTGTTGCTTGGACTCCTCGTCCACGAACTCGCTGTTGGCGAGCTGGTCGGCGACGACGTCGATCTCCTCGACGTCATGCAGGCGCGGCGGCCATTCTCCCTGCTGGAGGCAGACGATGCAGCGGATGATTTCGGCGATGCCTTGCATCATGACCAGGGCGCCCGCGATCGGGATCACCGTCTTGAAGTGGTAGATCGGCGGGCCCTCGGCGGTCACGTTGGAATGCTCGTTGATGCGCCACGAGATCGAGGCGTAGTCCCAGCCCGCGTAGAGCAGCGCGAGGATGCCGGGAATGAAGAAGAGGAAGTACAGCGCGAGGTCGAGCGCGGCCTGGGTGCGCGGCTTCATGTTGCTGTAGAGGAAGTCGCCGCGCACGTGTCCGTCCTGCGCCAGCGTGTACGCCCCGCACATCATGAAGAGGGTGCCGTAGAGCATGTTGTTCAGGTCGAAGATCCAGGCCGTGGGCGCATTCAGGATGTAGCGCTTGAAGACCTCGACGCAGACCACCAGCATCAGCCCGACGATGAGCCAGGCGAAGACCTTGCCGGCCCAGGTGCTGAGGGCGTCGGCGGCATGGAGATAGCTCTTGACGGTCATCGGGGCCTTCCCGCGAAATCAAAACCGGGCAACGGGAGGCAGGCTCCGCGTTGCCCGGGGTGGGGTTGCTTCTGGGTCAGGCTTTCTTCGGTGGGGCCGCCTTCGGGGCGGCCTTGGCGAAGTAATGGTTGTAGGCCATGCGGCGGGCCACGTTGGTATCGAGGTCCCACTTCACGGCGCGCTCGGCGAACGCGCGCTGCGAGGCCTCGATCTCCTTGAACATCGCGTTGCCCTCCGCCTTCTTGGCGGCCGCGGTGTCGTAGCCCTCGAGCTGCTTCTGCAGGACCGAGTCGGGCGTCTTGTAGAACTTGATGCCGCCCTTCTGCATCTCGAGGTAGTCCTTGGAGTAGCGATCCACGGCCTTCCACGACATGTCGGCGGAAGCCGCTTCGACGGCGTTGTCGATGATGGCGCGCATCTTGGCCGGCAGCGCGTCGTACCTGGCCTTGTTGAACATGATCTCGAACTGCTCGGCGTTCTGGTGGTAGCTCTGCAGCATGCAGGTCTTGGAAACGTCCGGGAAGCCGAGGAGGCGGTCCGAGGTCGCGTTGTTGAACTCCGCCGCGTCGAGAAGCCCGCGATCCATCGCCGGGACGATCTCGCCGCCGGGCAGCGCGTTCACCGCCGCGCCGAGCGCCGTGAACACGTCGATCGAGATGCCGACCGTGCGGAACTTGAGGCCCTTGAAGTCCTCGGCCTTGGTGATCGGCTTCTTGAACCAGCCGAGCGGCTGCGTGGGCATCGGGCCATAGGGGAACGACACGACGTTCGCGCCGATAGAGGCGTAGAGCTTGTTCAGGAGGTCCTTGCCGCCGCCGTACTTGTGCCAGGCGAGCAGCATGTTGGCATCCATGCCGAACGCCGGGCCCGAGCCCCACAGCGCGAGCGCGTTCTGCTTGCCGTAGTGATAGACCAGCACGCCGTGACCGCCGTCCAGGGTGCCCTTGGAGACGGCCTCGAGCAGGCCGAAGGCGGGAACGACCGCGCCGGCCGGCAGCACCTCGATCTTGAGATCGCCGCCGGTCATGTCGTTGACCTTCTTGGCGAAGTCGTTGGCGTACTCGTGGAAGATGTCCTTCGCCGGCCAGGTCGACTGCCAGCGCATCGTGGTCGGGCCCGTCGCCGCCTGGCCCTTGGCGATCATCGGGAATGCGAGCGCGCCCGCGCCCGCGGCGCCGGCCAGGAATTTGCGTCGGGTGTTCGTCGGCGCCTTTGGGGCGACGGAGATCTTCTCGTCTTGCATGGGGTTCTCCTCGTGAAGGTGAGTCTGCGCTTTTGAAGACGCTATTGAAGGCCACGCCCGGATGACGGCGCCGCCGATTGACCGAATCCTAGTCTCGGGCCCTGCCAAAGGCAATAGAGACTTGATACCTGCAGGCCCCTAATGGGCTGATCGCCAAGTATGAATGGACAATACACCCCGCCGGCGGTCACCGCGCGGGTTGGATCACCGCGGCCGGGGCGGCGCCGCGGACGCGCTTTTCCTGCGGGTTCCAGCCGAGGAGCGCGAGGAGCACCACGAACCCGATAACATAGCCCACCGCGACGTGCCAGCCGTACCGCAGCCAACGCCCCACGTGGCGGGCTTCGGGATGGGACGTGGCGAGGGCCACGCCGGCGCTCGAGCCGAACCAGATCATCGAGCCGCCGAAGCCGACGGCGTAGGCGAGCATGCCCCAGTCGTAGCCGCCCTGCTTGAGGGCGAGCGCGGTCAACGGGATGTTGTCGAAGACCGCGGAGAGGAATCCCAGCCCGAAGGTGGTCGGCCACGACGGCGCCGGCAGCTGCTCCACCGGCATGAGGGATGCGCACATCACGAGCGCGAGCAGGAACACCGTCGCCTTGAGCGCCTCGGGCAGCAGCGACCACTCGGGCCTGCGCAGCGGCGCGGCTGCCAGGATCGCCACCCAGACCGCCACGCCGATCACCGGAAACCGGTCGAGCACCGCGGGAAAGCGCAGGTTCGCAATCACGTTCGCCGCGATCGCCGCGAGCAGGATCGCCGCCACGATGCCCACGCGCGCCCAGTCGACCGGCGCGCGCACGCCCATGTCCTGGGCGATCGGCGAGTGGGCATGCTGTTGCTTGGCGGCGAAGTAACCGAGGAATGCCGTTGCGACCACGGCGGCCACGTAGGCGTCGAGGACGTGGAGCGGGCTCACCCCGTCGATCCACATCATCGTGGTCGTCGTGTCGCCCACCACGCTGCCCGAGCCTCCGCCATTGGAAGCCGCGACGATCGCGGCGAGGTAGCCGATGTGGACCTTGCCGCGGAAGACCGCCGTCGCCATCGCGCCGCCGATGATCGCGGCGGCGATGTTGTCGAGGAACGAGGAGAGCACGAACACGATCCAGAGCAGTGCGAAGCCGCCCTTCCAGCCCTGTGGCAGGATCCGCGGCAGCGCGAGCGGCACGCGGCTCTCCTCGAAATGCTTCGAAAGCAGCACGAACCCCATCAGCAGCAGCAGCAGGTTGGCGAGGATCACCCACTCGTGGGCCAAGTGCCCGGCGAATCCCTCGAGGCCCGGCCCCGACTTGAAGCCGGTGAACGCGAGCTTGTAGGCGAGGATCGCAGCCAGGCCCGTGAGCGCGACCTGCAGCGAGTGGCGGTGGAGGAGGGCCACGCCGAGCAGCGTCAAGCCGAACAGGATGAAGTCGACCGGGACGGGCGGCATGCCGCGAATTCTATTCCACCGTTTCCCCGCGCCGGGGTTATTCTGCTTGCCGGAAAGATGCACCCACCCCGGAGCGACCGATGTCACGAATCAACTGTGTCGAGGATTTGCGCCAGCTTGCGAAGGAGCGCGTGCCGCGCATGTTCTACGACTATGCCGACGCCGGCTCGTGGACCGAGAGCACCTATCGGGCCAACGAAAGCGACTTCCGGAAAATCGAGTTCCGGCAGCGCGTCGCGGTGAACATGGAGAACCGCAGCGTCGCCACGACGATGGTCGGGATCGACGCCGCGATGCCGGTGGCGCTCGCCCCGACCGGTCTCACCGGCATGCAGCACGCCGACGGCGAGATCCTGGCGGCGCGCGCGGCGGAGAAGTTCGGGGTGCCGTTCACGCTGTCGACGATGAGCATCTGCTCGATCGAGGATGTCGCGGCGAACACCACCAAGCCCTTCTGGTTCCAGCTCTACGTGATGCGCGACCGCGCCTTCGTCGAGCGCCTGATCGATCGCGCCAAGGCGGCGCACTGCTCGGCGCTGATGCTCACCCTCGACCTGCAGATCCTCGGCCAGCGGCACAAGGACCTGAGGAACGGACTGTCGGCGCCGCCGAAGCCGACGTTCTCGAACCTCGTGAACCTCATGACCAAGCCTCGCTGGGTGCTCGGCATGCTCGGCACGCGCCGCCGATCGTTCGGCAACATCGTCGGCCACGCGCAGGGCGTGGGCGACCTCTCGTCGCTGTCCACGTGGACCGCGCACCAATTCGATCCGGCTCTCAACTGGGGCGACGTCGAGTGGATCAAGAAGCGCTGGGGAGGGAAGCTGATCCTCAAGGGGATCATGGACCCCGAAGATGCGCGCCTCGCCGCCGACTCGGGCGCCGATGCGCTCATCGTGTCGAACCACGGCGGCCGCCAGCTCGACGGCGCGCCGTCGTCGATCCGCGCGCTGCCCCCGATCGCCGATGCGGTGGGCTCGCGCATCGAGGTGTGGATGGACGGGGGGATCCGCTCGGGGCAGGACGTCCTGCGGGCGGTCGCCCTCGGCGCAAAGGGCACGATGATCGGCCGCCCGTTCCTTTACGGATTGGGCGCGATGGGCGAGGCGGGCGTGACCCGATGCCTGGAGATCATCAGGAACGAGCTCGACCTCACGATGGCGTTCTGCGGGCGCACCCGGATTCGCGACGTGGACCGCAGCATCCTGTTGCCGGGCACGATTCCGGCGTAGCCCTCGCCATGGCCGACGACACCATTCGCGCGATCCGCGTTCGCGCGGTGAAGGTCCCGATGGCGCAGCCGCACCGCACGGCGAGCGGCGTGGTTTCCGAGTCCCCCCTGGTCCTCGTCGACCTCGAGACCGCCGCCGGGATCGTGGGTCACAGCGTCGTGTTCACCTATACGGCGGCGGCGCTTCAGCCGGTCACCGACCTCGTCGCCAACCTCGCGGCGCTCGCGGCGGGGCAGCCCCTCGCGCCCGAGGCGCTCACGCGCTCGTTGCTCGCGCGCTTTCGCCTGCTCGGCACCCACGGGCTGGTGGGAATGGCGATCTCGGCCATCGACATGGCGGCGTGGGATGCACTCGCACGCAGCCGCGAAACGGCGCTCTGCCGGCTGCTCGGCGCCGCACCGCGCCCCGTCCCTGCCTATGGCGGCATCGGCTACGACGGCGAGCGCGACTCGGCTGAGGCCGCCGGCGAATGGGCCCGGCGCGGCTTCAAGGGGGTCAAGGCGAAGATCGGCTATCCGAGTGTCGAGGAAGACCTCGCCGTGATCCGCGCGATCCGCTCGGCGGTCGGTCCCGATGTCGCCGTGATGGTCGACTACAACCAGAGCCTCTCGGTGGCCGAAGCGAAGCGCCGCCTCGCCCGGCTCGACGGCGAGGGTCTTGCGTGGGTCGAGGAGCCGGTGCTCGCGGAGGATTACGCCGGCATGGCGGCGGTCGCCCGCGAGGCACGCACGCCGATCCAGGCCGGCGAGAACTGGTGGGGCCCGCTCGAGTTCTCGAAGGCGATCGCGGCGGGCGCGACCGACTTGCTCATGCCCGACGTGATGAAGACCTTCGGCGTCACCGGATGGATGGAGGTCGCCGCGCTCGCCGCCCCGCGCGGCCTGCCGGTCTCGTGCCACCTGTTCTGCGAGGTGAGCGCGCAGCTGCTATGCGCCACACCCACCGCCCACTGGCTCGAGTATGCGGACTGGTGGAATCCGGTGCTCGCCGCGCCGCTTGAGATCCGCGACGGGATGGCGATTCCGGCGGACCGCCCCGGGAGCGGCGTGGAATGGAAATAACAGGCCCTTGGACGGGGGGGGTCGCCAAGGAGCCTCGTGCGCGCCTATCCTCGATGTCTCCGCCCGTGAGGAACGACCCGTGAAAAACAAGAAAGTGCTGATCCTGGGGGCCTCGTACGGCTCGCTGCTCGGAATGAAGCTCGCCCTCGCCGGGCACGACGTGACGCTCGTCTGCCTGCCGAAGGAAGCGGAGCTGATCAACGCCCGCGGCGCGATCGTGCGCATTCCGGTGAAGGGCCGCGAGGGACTCGTCGAGGTCAACACGCGCACCCTCCCCGGCAAGCTCACGGCCACGGGCCCCGAAAATGTCGACCCGCGCGCCTTCGACGTCGTGGCGCTCGCGATGCAGGAGCCCCAGTATGGATCGCCCGGCGTGCGCGAGCTGCTCGACAAGGTCGCGAAATCGAGGGTGCCGTGCATGTCGATCATGAACATGCCGCCGCTTCCGTACCTCGCGCGCATTCCGGGCATCGACGCGGCCAAGTGCGCGCCTGCCTACACCGACCCCTCCGTGTGGGACAGCTTCGATCCGAAGACCCTCACGCTGTGCAGTCCCGACCCGCAGGCTTTCCGGCCACCCGACGAGGACGCGAACGTCCTCCAGGTGCGCCTGCCCACCAACTTCAAGGCCGCGCGCTTCGACTCTGACGAGCACACCGCTCTGCTGCGCGGCCTTGCGGCGGACATCGAGGCTGCGCGCTTCGACGTGAACGGCGCCAGCGTCGAGCTCCCGGTGAAGCTCAAGGTTCACGATTCGGTCTTCGTCCCGCTCGCCAAGTGGGCGATGCTGCTCGCGGGCAACTATCGGTGTGTGCAGGCCGACCGGGTGCGCTCGATCAAGGACGCCATTCACGGCGACATCGCGCAATCGCGCGCGGTTTACGAATGGGTCGTGGACCTGTGCGTCTCGCTCGGGGCCAGCCGCGCGGACATGGTTCCCTTCGACAAGTACGCCGCCGCTGCCCAGTCGCTCGGCAGTCCCTCGTCGGCAGCGCGCGCGCTCGCCGCGGGCGCGCCCAACATCGAGCGCGTCGACCGCCTGGTCCAGTCGGTGGGAGCACAGCATGGCAAGCACTCGGCGGCGGTCGATGAAATCGTCGCCTTGATCGACGCTTGGCTGGTGAGGAACCGCCGCAAGGGTTGACCTCCATGGGCCTGCCACTCCTCGCCACCACCCTCGCCGGCAGCCTGCCGAAGCCCGCGTGGCTGGCCGAGCCCGAGAAACTGTGGGCGCCGTGGAAGCTCGAGGGCCGGGCGTTGGCCGATGGCAAGCGCGACGCCGTGCGCCTGGTCCTTGCGATGCAGGAGAAGGCCGGAATCGACATCGTTTCCGACGGCGAGCAGACGCGCCGGCATTTCGTGAACGGCTACATGGAGAAGCTCGAGGGCATCGACTTCGAAAACCTGAGGAAGGTGCGCATCCGCAATCGCTACGATGCCCACGTGCCGCGCGTCGTGGGCCCCGTCTCCCGCCCGAGCCCGGTGCATTCCGACGACGTTAGGTTCCTGCGCGCGGCGACCGACCGCGCGATCAAGTTCACGCTCCCCGGCCCGATGACCATGGTCGATACGCTCCATGACGAGCACTACGGCAGCCGCGAGAAGCTCGCCATGGCCTTCGCCGCGATCCTGAACCAGGAAGCGCGCGAGCTCGCTGCCCTCGGCGTGGATACGATCCAGTTCGACGAGCCCGCCTTCAACGTCTACTTCGACGAGGTGCGCGACTGGGGCATCGCAGCGCTCGAGCGTGCGCGCGCGGGCGTCGTGTGCAAGACCGCGGTCCACATCTGCTACGGCTACGGGATCGAGGCGAACATCGTCTGGAAGAATTCCCTCGGCAAGGAATGGCGCCAGTACGAGCAGACCTTCCCGCTGCTCGCCCGCTCGTCGATCGACCAGGTCTCGCTCGAGTGCGCCAACTCCCGCGTGCCGATCGAGCTGATCGCGCTCCTCGAGGGCAAGGACGTGCTGGTGGGGGCGATCGACGTGGCCACGTCGCGGGTCGAGACCGCGGAGGACGTCGCCCGGGTCATCCGCTCGGCGCTCGAGTACGTGCCGCGTGAGCGCCTCTTCCCGTGCACCAACTGCGGCATGGTGCCGCTCACCCGCGAGGTCGCCGCGGCCAAGCTCGCGGCCCTGGCCGCGGGCGCCGCACTTGTGCGCCGGGAACTTGTCCAACCCTCCTAAGCGGCTGTGCCGGAGGTTTCATGGACCATCGCATCGTTCTCATCTCGGTCATCGTGGCCGTCATCGCCGTGCTCGGCTACGTGCTGGTGATGCGCGTCTTCTTCCGCGAAAGCAAGGAGCTCGACAAGAAGATCGACCCCACCAAGATGAAGGAGTGGAAAGACGACGACTAGCGTAGCGCGAAGTCGACACGGCTCGCCTGCGCCTTGACGGCGGGTGATCCGCCGCTCACCGCCTCGGCTACCCCCACGCGCTCCGCGGCGAGACCGCCCTTGTCGACCAGGTGCCCGCGCACCGCCTCGGCGCGGCCGCGGGAAAGGGCGCGCAGCTCCTCGTCGCCGATCTTGAGGCCTTCCATCAGGGCCGTCTCCATCGCCGCCACCGACA